>NZ_JBEZYU010000019.1:0-91854 GCF_040638875.1 Nocardia sp. NPDC024068
CATCTGCGTCCCGCTCGCCGTGATCGCGCTGTTCCTGCTGCAGCGCACACTGAAACTGCCGACCGAGCGCAAGAGCGACGTCTCGATCGACTGGCTCGGCGCCGGCCTGCTCACCGCGGGTGTCTCGGTCCTGCTCATCTGGGTGTCGTTCGCCGGTAAGGCCGGCTACTACGACTGGGTCTCCAGGGAAACCGCCGAATACGTCGGCCTGGGCCTGCTCCTGCTGGCCGCCACCGTGTATGTGGAATCGCGGGCCAAATCACCGATCATCCCGCTGAAGATCGTCACCGAACGCACCACCGCACTCGCCATCATCGCCTCCATCGCCGTCGGTGTCGGCATGTTCGGTGCCACCACCTTCCTCGGCCAGTACTTCCAGACCGCGCGCGGCTACTCCCCCACCGCCGCCGGCCTGCTGTCGGCGCCCATGGTCGCGGGCATGCTGGTCGCCTCCGTGGTGTCGGGTGCCCTGATCACCCGGTTCGGTAAATGGAAGCGCTTCGTGGTCACCGGCGCGGCACTGCTGGTGGTCGGGTTCGGCCTGCTGTCCACGGTCGACCACGCCACCAATATGTGGCTGATCGGTGGTTTCATCGCCGTGACCGGGCTCGGTGTCGGCATGATGATGCAGAACCTGGTGCTGGCCGTCCAGAACACCGTCAGCGTGCAGAACATCGGCGCCGCCTCCAGCAGCGTCGCCTTCTTCCGCACCTTCGGTGGCGCCATCGGTGTTTCGGTCCTCGGCTCGGTGCTGGCCACCCGCGTGGGTGAACTGTCCACCGAGCGGCTCACGGCGCTGGGAGTTCCGGCCGGTTCGTCCTCGGGTGGTGGCAATCTCGACCTGAATGCACTGCCGGCCCCGATCGCCCAGATCGTGCGCTTCTCCTACGGCGACGCGACCGGGCGGATCTTCCTCATCGCCGCCGCCGCGACCGTGGTCGCCCTGATCGCCGCGATTCTGCTGCCCAACCGCCCCCTGCGGCGCACCATCGATATAGAGTCCGACGCCCAGACCGATTCCGTGGACGAACGGACCGACGGTACGGTCCTGTCGGGCAAGGGATCCACGGCACTCGCCGAGACCCGGATCCCGGACGATCTGGCCGAACTCGATGCCGATACAAAACTGGGAGCGAGCCCGACCCGGACCTGACCCCCGCACGACGACGCCCGCCCTCGGCCACACCGGCCGGCGGCGGGCGTCGCACGTCTCCGGCAGAATCCGTTGCGCTACACCCAGAGCGCCGCGATCAGCACATTCACGATCGCCAGCCCGCCGGCGGCGTCCGACATCCACGCCACCGGATCCTTACCGCGTTTGGCATCGGCCCTGGCCATTTCCGCGAACGCGGCCACCAGCACCGAGATCACCAGCTTGATCCCGATCTTGACCATGTTCAGGTCCTTGTCGAGCGAGGACAGCGATTCGGCCATCCCCACCAGAACCACTCCACTGATGATCTGCGCACGCGCACCCCAGACCATCACCTCGTTGACCCCAGGCCGCCCGGCGGCCCAGCCACCGACCACGGCGGCCATGCCGAGCAGGTGGGTGACGACCACGACGTTGTAGACGAAATCCATGGGCAGGACGCTACTCGAATCTCGCACGAACTACTACATAGAGTCGTAATTCGTGGGGTGCGTCGCCGCACGGCCTCAATGGATTCCATGACCTCGGGCATCGACGGTGGGGAGCCGGGCGCGCCCTTCGCGCAGCCGAGCCGGCTCAGACGCCCGCGGCCATCCCCCCGGTCACGCGCAGCGTTTCTCCGGTGACGAACCGTGCACGCTCCGATGTCAGATACAGCATCGCCTCGACGACATCGACTTCGGAACCGCTGATGTCGATGAGTTGCATTGCCTTTACGCGCTCCTGCACCGCGTCGGGCAGTTCGGCGCGGATGGTGTCGGTGGCGATCATGCCGGGCGAGATGGCGTTCACGCGGATGCCGCTGATGCCGAGTTCACGGGCGAATGTGATGGTCAGCCCGATGACGGCCAGTTTCGATGTGCCGTAGGCGGTACCACCGAGATGCGCTGCGGCAGAAGCGATGTTGACTACGCTCGCACCGCTGCGTCCGGTCATATACGGGTGGGCCGCAAGAGTGCAGGCGATGACTCCGACAACGTTGACATCGAGAAGCCGCCGGGTCTTGGCCAGTCCCATATCGAGTATGGGTCGACTGTATTCGTCGCTGTGCAGACCGGCGTTGTTGATCAGCACGTCGATCCCACCGTGGATTTCGGCCGCTTCGGCCATGATCGCCGCGAGTGCGGTTTCATCGGTGACGTCGCCGGCAAAACCGATCGCGACCAGACCCGACCGGCGCAGGTCGGCCGCCGCCCGCTCCACCGCATCGGCGTCGATATCGATGAGGACAACAGCGGCACCCTCTTCGGCAAGTGCGGCGCCGAAGGCCTTACCGAAGCCTCGGGCCCCACCGGTGACGACTGCGGTGGTCCCTGCCCGCACTGCCATCCGTGGTCCCGGTGCGCGTTCTTCCTCAGCCACTGCGAGCTACCTCCAAGCCGACAAAGCCAGAACTGCATTCTTATAACAGAGAACCATGTTAGCTTCGTCGAACTCCGATCCCCTGCGCTTTAGTGGCAGCACGGATCCCGCTGATCTACCGTGCGTATCGACACAGCGTGTTCCGCGGCGACCTCCGGCACCATCCCGCCCGGTGACGAACGGCTGAAACGGGTCGCGACAAGTTGGTCACGGCCGTGGGAGCGGTGTCGGACCGGCCGGTTCGCCGGGGCGGGTGGTGGGCGACGTGGGCACGGTGGGATCGATCCGGGGTGGGTTGGCCGCAATGACCGAGCCGCCGAACGCGGCATCGATATAGCCGGCGAGCTCCGGGCTCTCGAGTTCCCGGGCGAGCAGCACCAGTCGCGGGTCGTCCGCGTGCTCGGCCGAGCCGATCAGCACATTGGTGTACGGGTTGCCGGGGGCCGGTTCACGCAGCAGCGGGTTCGCCGGGTCGAACCCGTTCTGCTGCGCGGTGGCCGGGTTCATGATGACGGCATCCACCGCACCGATCACTTCCGGGAACTGTTCCGGGTCGGTTTGGGTGATGGTCAGATGCCGTTGTGAATCCACCACGTTCGCTTCCGTGACGGTGAGGTCCTCGAACGAGGTACCGCCGAATTCCCTGTTCAAGGTCAGCAGGTCGGCATGCTGCAGGAGATAGAGACTGCGTGCCAGCGGCGCCTGTCCCGCGGGGACCAGCACGGAACCGAAGTGCGGGATCCGATCGAGGGAGGTATGCGTCCGCGAATACAGCCCGTAGGGCACCACGTGCACGCGCGCGAGGACGGCGAGACCGGCGATCCCCTCCTGCGCCGTCCGACCTTCGAACGCCGGAATATGCTGGAAGTACGCCGCATCGGCCGTACCGTCGGCCACCCGCCTGTTGGCATCCGCCCCCGCGTTCTCGACGATCAGCCGCTTCCCTGTTCGCCGGGCCGCGTACTCCAGGATCTGCCGGTGCGGTCCGTCACCCACGAGGACGGTAAGTTCGTCTTCTCTCCCGTGTCCGGATGTGTCCACCTGCACCTCCGGGGCACAGGCCGGCCCACCCAGCAGCGCGAATACGATCAGGAGCAGACCTGCACGCCTCACCACACCATGTACCTCACTGCCGTGACCACGGGACTCGTTCCGTCGTCGACGACGATCGACAGGGTCCATTCGGCCGGGACCGGGATGATCACGTTCTCACTGGTCCACCTGCCGTCGTGTGCCACGAGCTGTACCGGCAGACGGGCGATTCCGGCCGTCTCGGAGGACAGCGTTGCGCTGAGACCGCTGAGGCGCTCGCGTGCGACCCCGTCGGGCTCCAGACTGATGGCGACCGGCCCCCGGCGGGTGGTGTTCAGGCGAACATCCAGGCCGCCCCGGTCGAGCTGCGCGGTCACCGCCAGAGCGGGGCCGTAGTCGTCGCGGGCCGGTACCGAGGATGCCAGGGCAGTGGTCAGCACGAGCACCGCCACTCCGGCCGGTAATTCGACCCGGATCGCCCATCGCCCGCCCCACCGGCCCCGCAACCACCGCGTGGCCCAGAACGCCGCCGCCACGAGGACCGCAACAGCCGCGACCTTGGCGAGAAGGAGAAGCCCATACCTGGTGTGCCACAACGATTCCAGCGGATATATCCGGCGCACCGCCTGGTACACCCCGGTGGTGAGTACTACCGCGAGACACACTGCCGCCACCGTCGTCCAACGCTTCCGGAGCACCGGCCGCCGTCCGCCGAGCAGCAGGGCGGCGACTCCGCCCACCCAGATCGCCATCGCCAGGACATGCGAGGTGGTGGAGACGATCGCGAATGCCGCGTCGGATCCGGCCGCGGCATGTCCGCCGGCGGCGAAGGTGTAGCCGATGAGGGCCCCCGCCAGCAGAGGCACCACCGCAGAGCGCCACGGCACGGACCGCCACAACAACCAGACGCCGAGCAGAACAACCGTGACGAGCCGGATCAGCAGCCGCACACCGAGAGGTGAAGACAGCGTGTCGCCGATCCCGTCGAGGCGCAATAACGCCGACCAGTCGCCGGAGCCCTGTGAATACGGCCCCTGCGCAGCCAGATTCACCAGAGCACCGGCAGCGATGAGCACAGACCCGAACACGGCCGTCACGGTGAATCGCCGGGTGACACCGGCAGTGTCGACGATATTCCCGCGGCCGCTGAACCCCAGCGCGCTCAGCAGACCGAACGACAGCACCGCACCCAGGTAACCCAGCACCCGCGCCGCCTGGATCACCGCCGTCCAGCGACCACCCGCCTGGCCATACGCGACCGTGTCGACAGCGAGGCCCCCGGGATCGGCATCGCCGACCACGAACCGGATGGAATACGCCACCACGTGGGTGTCCGCCGAAACAGCGCGGACGGTCGCCAGATAGGTTCCGTCGCTCAGGGCGTCCCGCACGGGAACTCGGATATGTGTGCGATCGCCGGACACCTCCGGGCTCCCGAGCGGCACCCGACTGTTTGCCGCGTCGATCAGGTGGATGCTCCCCGCCACGAACTGCACCGGCTGGTCCAGCGTGAAGGCGATCGAATCCGGCGGGGTGTCGAGTATCGCCGCCTGCGCCGGAACCGTGGCCACCAGGTTGGCGTGGGCCGCGGCCGGCGCCGCGACCGGCAACTGCAGGACCACGACTGCCAGGACACCCGCGAGCCCGGCGACGGCGCTCCTGAGCCCGCGGCGGAGGCAGGTCGGAATGGTCACGGTACTTCGAGTCAGTTCGAACGCAGGCGCCGGTGCACCACCGCGGCGTATCCCAGCGCAGCGATGGCGATCAGCAGCGATGCCACCGAAATTCCTGTGGCCGTGACTGTTCCGTCGTCGCCCTCGGCGTGCGCCGCGTGCTCGGTGTCCGCTACCGCGCTGCCGTGCTCGTCCGCGCCGTCGGCGGCGCCGAGGTGCACCACGGGTGCCGGATGAGCGAGTTCGGCGTGCTCGTCCAGGGCGCGCTCGTTCCACTCGACGATCGCACCGTCGGAATAGTGCTGTGCCACCGGGATAGATACGGACTCCGCCTCCGGCCAAGGACCGGCGGAGATCGTGAACGCTCCGAACTCGTCCGGCCCCAGCGCCTGCGCCGGGTCGTCGGCTTTCCAGACGACCCGTTGCACCGTGCCGCTCTCAGCACGCGCGATCTGCGCTGTCCAGCCCGGAACGGGTTGGGTGCGCAGCGAGGTGAACTCCGTCGCGCCGGTGAAGGTGAACTCGAGGCGGGTGGTGGAGGCGGTCCGGGATTCGGTCGGGACGTGGAATGTCGCGGTGCCCCAGCCGCCTCGGGTGGGCACACTACCCGGATCTGCCCGGACATGGGCCGCTGCCTGCTGGGCCGGCACCAGCAGCGCGAGGATCAGTAGCGCACCGGCACCGACCGGCCGCAGCAGACCTGCGCGCGCCCCGGATGCGTGGATCTCACCCATTGGTGATGCCCTCCTGCCAGCCCGTCAGCCGCCGCTCCACCAGCACCAGCAAGTAGTTCATGATGAGTCCCAGAAGTCCGAGCAGCACAATGCCCGCGTACATCTGCGGGATCCGGAACGTCTGCTGCATGGTGAGGGTGAAGATCCCGAGTCCGGCCGGGGCGCCCACCATTTCGGCGGCGACCAGCACCGTGATCGCGTAGGCACCACCCAGCCGGATCCCCGGGAATATCCGTGGGATCGAAGCCGGTAGTACCACTTTCGCGAAGATGAACCACTGGCCGGCGCCCATACTCTTCGCCGCGTCGATCTGCAGCTTCTCCACGTCCTTCACCGCGGAGATGGTGGTCAGCAGGATGGGCCAGACCACCGCCCAGGTCACGATCGCGTATTTCGAGGGTTCGCCCAGACCGAAGAACAGCAGGAAAACCGGAAACAGCGCCAGTGCCGACAGCTGCCGGAAGAACTGCAGCACCGAGTCTATGACGCGTTCGAACGGTTTGAACCAGCCGATCGCCACACCGAGTGGCACTCCGACCACGATTCCGAGACCGAATCCGACCAGGGAACGCCGGATGCTGGGCCAGACATGCTTCTGGATATTGCCGTCGGGAAGGAGTCCCTCCACCAAGGCCCGCACGACTTCGTGCGGCGGCGGCAGATAATGCTCCCGGACGAGACCTGCCCAGATGAGTGCGTACCAGATCAGAATGAACCCCGCCCACCCGAGGGCGGAATTGACGACCAGCCCCGGAGTCCGGCGAAACCGGGACCACGCTCGGGGCACACGTGCGGATTCGGCCGAGGTACGCACCTCGTCCCGGCGAGCGACGTCGGTACGGGCGGGCTCGCCCACGACGTGCGAGGCGGCCGCGACGCGGGCGTCAGGCGACATCACGCACCTCGTCACGCAGGATCTCGGCCACGGTCCGGCGGATACCGACGAACTCCGGTGAGTTGCGGATCTCTTCCGTACGCGGACGGGGCAGATCGATATCGACGAGCGCTTTCACACGACCCGGACGCGCGGTCATGATCGCGACCCGATCGGCGAGGAAGACCGCCTCATCGATCGAATGGGTGACGAACAGAACCGTCTTGCGCCGGGCGCCTTCATCGTGGCTCAGGCCCCAGATCCGCAACAACTCCAATTGGAGCAGTTCCCGGGTGTTGGCGTCGAGCGCGGCGAACGGTTCGTCCATCACCAGCACACTCGGGTCGTAGGCCAACGCGCGGACGATCGCGACTCGCTGCCGCATACCGCCGGAGAGCTGGTGCGGGTAGCTGTGCAGGAACTCGCCCAGCCCGACCTTCTCCAAGAGTTCCGTGGCGATGCGCCGACGCTCGGGTTTCGATACGCCGCGAATCTCCAGGCCGGCTTCGACATTGGTCAGCACCGAGCGCCAGGGATAGAGGGCGTAGCCCTGGAACACCACACCGATATCCCTGTTCACTCCGGTGAGCGGCTCACCGCCGACGAGGACCTCACCGTCCGAGAGAGTCTCCAGCCCGGCGAGGATATTGAGGAAGGTCGACTTCCCGCAACCGCTCGGCCCGAGCAGGGCGAGGAACTCCCCTTCGGGAACGGCCAGCTCGAAATCTCGCAATACGGTGAGTTCGCCGGTCTTGACCCTGCCGACCTTGCGGGCCGGGAAGGTCTTGCCCACCCCGCGGGCCACGATCTCATCGGTCGGAGGGTGTTCAGGAGGTGGACCGGGAGCGTCGGTGATCCGGGTCTCGGACACCGTCATTTCTCGCCCACGGTCAGGTCGACCTGGTTCTCCGCCTGGGTGTCCAACAGCGCGTCGCTCTCGGTGTAGGGGTTGTACCGGTTCGTCGCGACATCGTCAGCGGTCAGGGAGTCCTCCGGTAGCTGGCCGAACTTCTCGAGCGTGTCGATCCAGTACTGGATCTGTTTGCGGTCGATGATCGCGTTGTTGACGTAGGCGTATCGGGTGATGTCCTGCACGTCCTGCCCGATACGGTCGGCGATGTACTGCCGCGCCTGGTCCGGATTCCGGTTCACCCAGCTCTGGGTCCTACCGAGGATTCCGACCAATTCCTCCGTCTGCGCCGGGAACCGCCGGATGAACTCCCCGTTGCCGGTGTACGGCTGGCTCCCGCTCGCACCACCGTCGAGGTCGAAATCGCTGAAGAGACTGACCAGAGCGGGGTTGTTGAGGGCGTGTCCCGAGAAGGGGGCATGAATGATGGAGAGATCGGCGGCCCCGGTCTCCACCGCCTGTTCCGACTGGGAGTCCGGGGTCGGCACCCAGTTGACCTTGTCCACGTCGACGCCCTTACCGGCCAGATACTGTTTGGTCACATACTCCGCGCAGGCGCCGAACCCGTTCATCGCGATTGTCTTTCCCTCGAGCTTATCGAGCGAGGTCGCGGTGATCCCGGAGTCCTTGCGCACGAAGTAGTTCATATGCGGCGCGTCCGGCAGGGTCTGGTTCGATGCCGCGATGATCTTCAGGTCGGCGCCGCCGTTGATCGCCGAAATGGTGAGCGAGGCCATCCGGGTGGCGAAGTCGAGGTCGCCGGTGTCGGTGAGCGGAATGAGCTGATTACCGTCCACCGCGCCCACATACTTCGGCTTGATGCCCGCGTTGTCGAAGTATCCGAGCTTGTCGGCCAGGTAGACGAGATCGAAACTCGGATTGTCGGCGTACTTGAAGTAGACGGGATTCTTCGGATCGGAGACGTCACCGGGCGGGCCCGCCAACTCCGCCGAACCACCACACGCGGCGGTTCCGAGTACGAGCGCCACGCCGGCCAGAGCTGTCAGCCCCCGTGCCCATGTCTTTTTCATCGTCGTTCCTAGCTAGACGCGCTCGCGCGCAGTGACAGATCAGGCTTCAGCGCAGTGAATCAGCCGGGGAAGAAACGGTCACCGCTTCGGTTCACGGTGATCGCAAGGACATTCGGGAGAAACCACGTCGGCCGGGATCTCACGTCGGCGAAATCGGCGGCTCCGGTCGGGCGGGTTCGTCGAGCCCGGCCCGCGACACCCGCGCAGCGGGTCGCCGACAAGGTGATGCTCGTCTGGGACAGCGTCGCCGCCACCGATCCGGCGCACTCTATCGTAGAACCGTGAGCACTGGTGACCGGCAACAGCGTGAGACCACCCGCGATCGCCGGAGGGCGGAGCTGCGCGAGTTCCTGCGCAGCCGGCGCGAGAAGCTGACCCCGGCGGCCGTGGGGTTGCCGGAAGCGGGCCGGCGTCGCACACCGGGGTTGCGGCGAGAAGAGGTCGCGGTACTGGCCGGGGTGGGTGTGTCCTGGTACACCTGGCTGGAACAGGGTCGCGATATCAAGGTCTCCGACGAGGTATTGGACGCGGTGGCACGGGCATTACTGCTGGACGAGACAGAGCGAGCGCATCTGTACCGCCTGGCCGGGCTCAATCCGCCGCAACGGCAGGCCGCCCCCTCGGTCCCGGCCTCGCCCCCGCTGCAGCGGTTACTGGCGACCTGGGCGCCGCGTCCGGCCTATATACGGGATCGGCACTGGAATTTCACCGCCGTGAACGATGCGGCGCGCGTGGTGTTCGGATACGGCGATACCGACCACAACTGCCTGGTCTCCTTCTTCACCAACGCGCGTTTCCGGGTACTGCACCAACAGTGGGATCGGATCGCCCCCGAGGTCGCCGCCGGATTCCGGGCGGATGCGGCGCGCTATCCCGAGGACCCCGAATTCGATCGGCTCGCCCGAGATCTGACGCTGGTCAGTCCGGAATTCGCCGAATTGTGGGCCCGCCACGACGCGGCCGAGCACACCACCGCGATCAAGGCCGTCGAACATCCCGTGGCCGGGACCATGATCTTCGAGGCCACCCTCTTCCCGCTCCCCGAGTTTCCCGGACACCATCTGGTCCTGCACAACCCGGTGGCCGACACCGGAACCGGCACCCGGCTCGACGAGCTGATGCACGCCCGGCCTGGTGGTGTCACACCCACCATGAACTGACACTGCCTACCTGCCGGGTCCGGCCGCAGGATCGTTGTCATGAGCAACGATCAGATGAAAGCAGTGGTCATCCCCGAATTCGGAGCCGCCGAGGTGTTGCGGACCCAGACCATCGCCCGCCCGCAACCCGGGCCGGGGCAGGTCGCCATCGATGTGGCCTACGCGGGTGCGAACTTCGCGGAGATCCTGTACCGGCAGGGTGTGGTCGAGATAGCGCTGCCCTTCGTCCCGGGCATCGAGGTCGCCGGCCGGATCCGCGCCCTGGGTGCGGGGGTCGAGGGTCTCTCGGTGGGCGATCCGGTGGCCGCCCTGACCATCGTGGACAGCGGCGGATACGCCGAGGTGGTGGTCACCGCCGCGGAACTGGTCGTACCGTTCGACGAGTCCCGGCTGCACCCTGCGGTGGCCGCGGCTGTGCCGTCGAACAGTACGACCGCGTTCCTGGTGCTGGACCGGGTCGCTCGGATCGAACCGGGCGAAAGCGTGCTGGTGCACGCGGCCGCGGGTGGCGTGGGTAGCCAATTCGGCCGGGTGGCCCGGTTGCTGGGCGCGGGCCGGGTGGTCGGCACGGTCGGCAGTCCGGCGAAGATCGCCACCGCCGGGAAGTTCGGTTACGACGAGGTGATCCTGCGGGAGCAGCTCGCCGATGCGGGTGAATTCGACATCGTGGTGGATATGGTCGGTGGCGCCACCCGCCGCGCGAGCCTGGACCGGCTGGCACCGATGGGCCGGATGGTGGTGATGGGCAATGCCTCCGGCGGCGCCGACGTGGGGCTGTCGGCCAACGAGCTGTGGTTCACCAACAAGACGGTGTCCGGTTTCAACCTGGCCGCCTTCGCCGCCGCCCATCCCGCCGAAACCGGGGCCGCGCTGCGCCGTGCCGTCGCCGCCGTTACCGCTGGTGATCTCGGTGTTCAGATCGCCACCCTGCCGCTGGACCGGGCAGCCGAGGCGCACCGCCGGATCGAATCGGGAACCACCACGGGAAAGCTGGTTCTCGAGGTGACCGATCAGTTCGCCGCGAATATTGCGGCGTCGCGGGAACCGGCTTCCCGCAGATCGCCCCGGATCACCCCGACCCACGGCTGAGCGTTGACGTGAGGTCGGCCTGGCGAGGGCGGCTCCGCCCGCACCGGCAGCGGCAGACCGGCCGAGGTCCCGGGTGCTCACCCGGGACCGTGGATCACCTCGAGCAGCCGCTGCCGCAGCCAGGACAACGGCGTGTTGCCGACGGAATCGATGGGATAGTTCGGGTAGCTCTGATGCGCACCGGATTTCAGGAAGTCGCCGATCTGCTGCCGGCGTTGCTGATAGGCCGACGGCGTGAGTTCCTCGGTCAGCACTCCCAGGCCGCCCGCTTCCAGCGCGTCACCGAAGATATCGGCCATCTGCTGGTGATAGGAGCCGATCGCCGCCGGATCCGGGTTGGACAGTTGCACCGTGAAACCGGCGATATCACTGTCGGGCATCGTGCAGTAGAGATCGCCGGTCGCGCAGAAGGTGTAGGTGCGCGGGGTCAGCAGCCCGAACCCCCCGAGCCGCGGCCCGGCGGCTCCCGCTCCGGGCACGGGCGGGCCGATGAGGGTATCGGTGGGCGAGCGGCGCGGATCGGCGATCAACCCGACCAGGACGACCCGGTGCGCGGCCACCACGCCCAGCCCGGTGCCGATTTCCGCCGCCAGATCCCCGGCCGCGTCCGCGCCCTGGCTGTAGCCGAGGACCGCGATCCGCGTTGCCGCGCAGGTGTGCGCGACACCGGCTACCAACCCGCGCGCCGCGTCGAGCGCTTCTCGTTTCGAGCGCCCGTAGACTTCACCCTCCCAGGGGAAAGCGGTCGCGGCGTATTGCACATAATCTGTCCGCACGTTCCCCGGCAGGCGGTCGGCGATCAGGGCGAGCATGCCTTTTCCGGGATCGGAGTGCGATGTCTCCCAGGTCCCGGGCACGGCCACGACGTACAGGTCCGGGCAGTTCTGCGGCTGCGCCGCGACCTCACCGCCCCGGACCCCCGCAGCCGCGGACACCACGGCCAGCAGGCAGGCGGCTATGATTTTCCATCGTGTGAACATGGATACTCCGGCTCATCCGGCGGCCGAGACATGCGGCGCCGGGGGTCATTCAAGTGATTCGCCTCGGATTCCGTGCCCGGGCAGCGATCGGGCGCGCGGTATCGCACGCCGGCGCCGACGAGGGTTTTCGCGGACGCCCGGCACACTGTGAGATTCGCGGCCCGAGTCGATTCGTGGTCCGGACCGGCCGCGTGCCGATCCGGTCGGGCCGCCATGTCGGACCGTGCTTGCGCACAGGCGCCGAGCGCGGCACCTGGACCCGGCACGCCGACGCCGGCAAGGGCAGGACCCGAAACCCGGGAACCCGAGCGCGGGCTCCCGGTACGGCCGCTGCGGGTCAGCGCGGAGGTTGGCTCATATCCCGGTTCGCCATGGGCAGTTCGATACTGATCGGCATCCGGAGCTCGGCCAGGTACCAGAGGGCGAACTGACGCAGGAACTCGTCGAAGAGCCAGTACGCCTCCTGCGCCGGCGGCACGACGGTCAGCATGCCTTCGCGCACCGCGATGAACGGGCCCCAGCTCACCCGCAGCAGCGGATCCCAGACCGGTTCCCGCGGGATCGCCAGACCGTCGGCGATATGGTCGCCGAGCAGGAACCGGGTGAAGGCGCCCAGGACACCCTTGCTCAAGATCGCGAGGTCGATGTTGGTTCCCAGCCGCAGCAGGCGATCGGCCAGCTTCACACCCTCCGGCGTCGGCATCAGGATCGGATCCAGCACCTGGGCGGCCTGCGAATTCGCCTGATCCCAAGAATTGGGAATGTATTCGTCGCGGACACCGAGCATATGCGCGGCGACCTGCCAGGAGTGCAGGAACGCATCCGACTCGTGCGCCGGGATCGGCACCTTCCACGCGGTGAGATGCCGCATCACGGTGGTGGGCAGACTGTGCCAGGTCACCATGATGTCGTTCTGGCTGATCGGGATGTCCTCGTCGGCGGACCCCACCCAGTGCGGCGACTGCGGCAGCAGATGCCGCACTGCCGCGTGCACCAGGCGCGTCTTCACACAGGTCACGACCATCTCGCCGCCCGGTCCGTAGGCGTTGCCGTTGCCGATGTCGTAACCGAGTTTCGCGGTCTTGGAGATCCGGTCCTTCAGATCCTGGCCGCCCTTGGAGTAGTAGACCGACCGCGCTTCCTTCGGAATGACCGTGCTCATCATTCCGCTCGCCAGGCCGTAGAGGACACCGAGGTAGAGTCCGCGCTTCTTGTTGAAGTCGACGGCGGTCGCGAGCTTGCCCTGATCGGCCCAGGACGGCATCTGCCGGGCGTACTCCATGAAATCGCGCAGATCCTGCGGCAATCCGGCCGGCAACGGCTGACCGTTGCGAGTCCAGGTGCGCAGCAGATCGTTCACGCGTCCGGCCTCACCCCGGTCCAGGATCGATGCCACCAGCTGATCGGCCTCGGGATCCCACACCCCCATCGGATCGGTGCCGGACCCGCTACCCGCCACCGACCCCTGCGGCGACCACGACCACGGCTGTGCCCGGCCGGCCGACGCCCCCGCCAACACCAACGCCCCTGCCGCACCGGCCACCCCACCGGCCCTCAACGCATCCCGCCTGCTCAGTCCATCCATCTCGCCACTCCTCGTTGAGTTCGATCACCGCCGGCGCGGTGGCTCTCGGCGTCCTCCAGAGGTCGAAGAACTGTGATTAACTTATCAGCTGTACCAGACAGTTGTCTATGGTTTGGTGTCCGGATGCGACAGGTGGGACCCAATCTCTTCACAAACGTGCACGAAAGGGTCGATCGCGCGCCGCCCTTCGGATCAATGCGGGTTTACAGCGGCGATTATGTTGTTGACATCACACACACCAGACGACCTCGTCAGCCCTCACCCAAAAGAATCACTGGTTACATATAGGCGCACCCCGGTTCGGCCGATATCCGCCGAACGTCCACAGATACGATGGACGGCCCGGCCGGCAGAGCGAGGCAGGATTCATCAGTGCCGTACTCCGACGAATCGGCGCGACAGTCTCGTCGCGCTCCGAATTTCATTCGGGAAGCGAGTACTCGACCGATTCGGCAGAATGGTCCTGCCGCCCCTGCCCGAACCACCACCGGAGTGTCGAATGTCCCGTGTCAGCACCTGGTGGACCTACGAGCCCGACCATGCGAACGCCATCAACGATCTCGACGAAGAGCTCACCGCCGAGCGCGCGAGTCGCCGCGATCAGACGACCCGGCTGTCCACCGCGTACGACGAGACCAGGCGCGACCTCGAGCAGGTGGGATCCCGGCTCACATCGGTCACCGGCCTGGTCGGCGCGGTGCTCGAATGGACCGAATTGCGTTTCCGGCTCCTCGAATTCGAGGAATACCGGGCGCGTCAGGAGATCCGCAAAGCGTTCCGCGCCCTCGCCCACGGCCGTCCGGCGACCCTGGCAGGACTCGAGGATATCCCCGGGTACTGGCTCCCCCCGGCCGCGCAGGGAGTCCTGGGGACCCTGCCTCCGCACCACCAGGCCGGCACTCCCCCGCGACCGCCGGCCGCGACGACGTTCGAGGCCCCGCCGCACGCACTGGAATCCGCCCGCGAACGCGACGCGGTGCGCACCGATCTGTTCACACTCACGGTGGCACTGTGCTTCGACCGGCCAGCGTTGATCGAGGCGACGCTACCTCGGCTCCTGTCCGGACCGGCCGACCTCGGAGTGATCGAAGCAGGTCAGGTGACCGAAGGCTGGCGCACTCTCTGGAAGCACGCCGCCGGTGGTTCGTTCGGCTCCGCCGCGGCCGAGCAGCTGTCCGAGCGTGTGACCACTCTGTTCGATGCCTCCACCGCCACCGAGGCGGAGATCCGCGCCTGGGACCGGGCGATAGCGACATTCGGGTCCGACAGCGACACCACACAGACCAAAGCCGAGATCTTCGCCGCTCTCGGCGCCCACCTCACGGCCGAATCCGGCGGCACCGAAACGCTGCCACCGCACGAGCAGGTCTGGCACGCCTACGTCCAGGAGCTCGTCGAGGAGCCCGGCCCCGACGAACGGGAGCTGGTGCAGGCCATGGAAAACCTGCCTGTGGGCGCGGATATACCGCGGCGCTCGGCACCGAGCTGGAGCAGGCCCGCGGGCACCGTGGTGGCGCTGGTCCGCGAGGACATATTCGACCCGAATGCTCCGCTTCCGCTGCGCCGCCTCGCCCTGCGCGCCGGTGGCGTCCTGCTGCGCGCGCGTCTCGACGCGGCGCTCACCGCCCCCGAACCGGTTGTCATCACCGTGGACGGCCCCGTGAAAATCAAGGTGACGAGCGGGGGTCACGACGCCGAAAAGCTCGCCGTGGTCGAGCGCCGGATCGCGACGGACTACAGCGCCGTCCCTGTTTCGAAAACTCTCGGCGCCGCCGGCGTGGGCCTCGGGTGCCTGGCCGTCGCCCTGCTCGTTTTCGGTCAGTGGTTCACCGCGGCCCTGGCTGCGATCGGCGCCCTCGTGCTCCTGTCGAAGTACCGGGCCGACCACGCCGCCGCCCGGAGCGACGCGGCCCGCCGCGACAGGGCGCTGGCCCAGGTCCGGGCAGCAGTCGACAAGGCGCGTGCGGACAGCGCCGCCGCGGAACGCCGCGCGGCGCAGCGCTACCGGACCGACCGGCAGGCGCTGGAGCGTTTGATCGCCTCCCTGCCGGCGCCATAGCCGTGCCCTGCGACCGCGCGCGGCCTAACCGCCGAGCGGATCCCGCATCTGCACAACCCCATGGGATCCACTCGTGCGCCACCCCGGTTCGGTGTCCTCGAGACCGGCGAGGACGGTCTCGTCGATACCCACGGCGACATCGGATTTGAGGGTTCGCAGCGCGATCACCCGGGTGGGGAAGTACTCGGTCAGTGCGGTGAACGACGTCGTGGCCGGCCAGTGACGGTCGCCCACGAGCCGCCGGTAATTGAGATCGCCCTTGAGTATCACCGTATCCATCCGCGCGAGCTCGGCGGCCAGATCATCGGGCAGGTGATGGAACGACATCGGTGCGCAGTAGAACTCGTGGGCGTGCACCCGCAGGTGCCCGGCCCGCAGCGCGCCGCCGAGACGAGCGGCCGCGGTTCTCGCGGGCCCGGGAATCCCCGCGAGACGTTCGAGGGTGTCCAGAAGATCGGCGGTGGTGGCATCGGAGACGTAGTACGGCCGCGGTTTCAGATGCAGATCGACGGTCAGATCCGGATGCAGGCGCAGCAGGTGGTCGATGAGGAGCAGGTCGGGGATCAGCTCCCGACCGGCGTTGTCCGCGATCAGTCCGACCGTTCCGGCCGAATGGCCGTTGAGGTGGTCGACCACCGCGTCGGTCTGATCGTCGAGGACGCTGCCCGGCGCCGCGGCCACGGCAGAACCGGACAGCCGGAAACCCAGATCGGCCCGGTTCCCCCACAACGCCGCGTGCACGAGCGCCGCGGTGTGTTCCGGAAGCGCCCCGGCCGCCGGCTCGGAGGCCGAGGAGAGTTCGGTATCGAGCGCGGGATCGCTTAGTTCGGTGTGTTTGCGGGTGAAGGGGTCGATGCCCCGCCAGGGGCCGGGATCGAAGTATCCGACCGCGTCCAGCAGCAGGTGGTAGAAGTAACTCTCGGCCCACAGGAACGGGACGTCGAGCCACCGCCGCCCGTACATCTGCCGCCCCCAGCGGTCCCAGTCGGATTTCCCCGTGCGTCCGTCCGGCAGCGGCCGCACGGGTCCGGTGATCTCTGCCCGCAGTTCGTCGAGCCGCCGCCGGATCTCCGGAGGGTACGGATGCGCATCGCCCACCTGGTCGAGAATCGCCGGATGACGGCGGGTCAGCACTGTCCACGGAAACGATTCCGGTTCCGACGTGATGGTCGCGGCGTCGGGTGTACTGAGGTCCACGGATACTCCGTTCGCGAATCGGCGGGGTCGTCGGCGCGAGCAATCGTGGCATACCGACTGGTTCGCGGCGATCGGCAGCCGGTGCGGCACACCGCCTCGGGGGCCGCGGGCCTCAGCGGCAGGCCGGCGACTCGGCGGCCCGGGGTCCGGCGGATCGACACACCCACCCGGTCGGCAGCCACCACTCACCGTCACGCGCGACGAACGGAACAACCATGGGCATGTTTCCGACGCTGCTGCTGGTACTGGTCGTAGCCGTGAGGAAGTCCGGGCGTATCAACGTGACACGGTCGACCTGCACCCGGAACGCGTAGTCGGCCTGAATCGACGCCATTCGATTGATGAGCTCCGGATCCTGGACGTCACCCTCGACCCGGATGCTCTTATCGGCCGCCGGAATACCCGGATCGAAGACCTCTTTCAGTTGTGAATCCATCTCGGCGACGGCCGGGATCGGCGGCGTGGCCGCTGCCGCGACCTCTGCCGAACCGCGGGTACCGGGATAGAGATCGTCCACGATGGCCGACCATATGCTCGCCGCGCCGATCAGCAGCAGCGACGGCGGCAGCGTCTGCTGATTCACCGCGACCACCACACTGACGTCGCGATCCGGCAGATAACCGATCTGGGTCGAGTAGCCGAGGACCGTTCCGTCATGGGTCGACCAGCGGCCGTCCTGCGCCAGACCCAGACCGTACGGAACCGTGCCACCCCCGAGGGTCGCGATATCGGTGAACTCTGTCCGAGCCCGGAAGGTCGGTTCCTGCAACAGGTCGCCCCGGCCGAGGGCGGAGGCGTACGACGCCAGGTCGGCCACCGAGGACACCATCGAACCGGCCGCACCGAAAACACCCGGAGGCGTGCGCTCGGTGACGTCGACGGGTACATCTCCGGCGTAGGCGTACCCACGGCCCGCGGGCGCCGGGAGCGATCCGTCGGCGGGGTAGAAGGTCGCACGCAATCCGTAGTCACCGGCCAGATCGCCGAGTACCTGCCGCAGCGGTTCACCGGCCACCTTCTCCAGCACCAACCCCAGGAGGTAGTACTCGGAGTTGGAGTACATACCCTGCTGTCCCGGAGTTTTCGCAGCTTCGGGATGGTCGGCGACGACTCGAAGGACATCCTCGCTGCGCCATTCCCGTGCGGGCCGCACCGGACTCTGCTGGACCGCGAACTCCGGATCGCCGGAGTAGTCGTAGACACCGCCCCGCATTCCGAGCAGATCCCGAATGGTGATGGCGCCGCCGTTCGGTACC
Source organism: Nocardia sp. NPDC024068 (assembly GCF_040638875.1). Lineage (NCBI taxonomy): Bacteria > Bacillati > Actinomycetota > Actinomycetes > Mycobacteriales > Nocardiaceae > Nocardia > Nocardia sp. NPDC024068. The sequence goes on from NZ_JBEZYU010000019.1 coordinate 18,096, forward strand.
CCCGGCACGAATTTCTCCAGCGGATCGTCCAGCGCCAACCGCCCCTCGTCCGCCAGGCGCAGAACGGCGGTCGCGGTGAAAGTCTTGGTGACGCTGCCGATCCGGTGGTGGTCGTCGACGGTCGCCGGTCTCCCGGTAGCGGTATCGGCGACACCGTACGCCCGCATGAAGGTCCCCCGTTCCGGATCCACGATCGCCACCGACGCACCGGGGATCAACCCCGCCTCCATCTGTGCTCCGACAACGCTGTCGATCACGGCGGCGTCGCCACCCGGAAACCCGTCCCGGTGGCCACTCTCACCGGCACCGCAACCCGCGACGATCACCGACACCAAGAGTAGAACCACACCGAGCACGCCGGAACGCATGCCGGCATCCGCCGATTCGCCGCCCTTCCTGTGCATCCGTCGGCACCTTCCTTCGAGACCCGCTGATCGTTCACCCCGGTATGGGCTCGAGACCCGGCATCGGGTTCGCGATGCCGGTTGTGAGCCGTGCCGGACCGTCGGCCTCCCTCTTCACGCTCCGGGAACCGCGGCATTCCGAGATTACGCGGCAGCGGGTTGTGATCATGGCGAGAACAAACCTCCTCCGCGCCGGGTTCGGCCGCTAGTTTCCCGCCGGTGACTATCGCGATCGGCCGCTCCGAGACCCCCGCCCGCCGGCCCACACCGCGGGCCGTGGCATTCGGGAGCATGGTCGGCACCACCATCGAGTGGTACGACTTCTACCTCTACGCGACCGCCGCCGCGCTGGTGTTCAAGCCGCTGTTCTTCCCGAATGTCTCGTCCACCGCGGGCACTCTGGCCACCTTCGCCACCTACGCGGCCGGGTTCGGCGCCCGACCGGTGGGCGCGATCATCTCCGGACATATCGGTGACCGGATCGGCCGCAAAACCGTGCTGGTGGGTGCGCTGCTGCTGATGGGAACCGCCACCGCGGCGATCGGCGTGCTACCCACCTACGCGCAGGTCGGAGTGGTGGCTCCCGCGCTCTTGGCGACGCTGCGGGTGTTGCAGGGCCTGGCGGTCGGCGCGGAATGGGGTGGTGCGGCGCTGTTGTCGGTCGAACATGCCCCGCGCGGGCAGCGCGGGTGGTACGGCAGTTTCACCCAGCTCGGATCACCGGCCGGGATGCTGTTGGCGACCGCCGTCTTCTATCTGGTCCGCGCCGTGGCCGGCGAACAGGCTTTCCTGGACGGCGCGTGGCGGATCCCGTTCCTGCTCAGCGTGCTGCTGGTGGTGATCGGATTGGTGATCAGGTTGCGGCTGACCGATGCGCGGATCTTCGACAGGCTGCGCGAAGACGGCGCGGTCGCGCGCCTCCCGGTTGTCGAGGTGTTGCGGACCCAACCACGCAACGTCGCGCTGACCACCGGTCTGCGGCTCTCCCAGATCGGCCTGTTCGTCCTGCTGACCACCTATTCGCTCACCTACATCCAGGACGAATTCGACAAGGACAGCCCGGTGGGGCTGGTGGCGGTGCTGATCGCCTCGGCACTCGGGCTGCTCAGCACCCCGCTGTGGTCACGGCTGTCGGACCGGGTCGGGCGCCGGCCGCTGTATCTGTTCGGCGCCGTGGGCGGGCCCCTCGCCCTCGCACTGTTCTTCCTGGCAGTCGACAGCGGGTCGGAAATCGCGATCGTGCTGGCCATCGTGTTCGGCGTCAACGTCCTGCACGACGCCATGTACGGACCGCAGGCCGCCTGGTTCGCGGAACTGTTCGACACCCGCGTCCGCTACAGCGGAAGTTCACTCGGCTACCACATCGGCGCGGTGCTCTCCGGCGGATTCGCCCCGCTCATCGCGGCCGCCCTGCTGGTGGCCGGTGGCGGACGGCCGTGGCTGATCGTCGGCTACTTCATCGTGCTGTCCGCACTGACGGCGGCCGCGGCCGTAGCGACCCGCGAAACCTATCGCGACGATCTCGACGAGGTCCGATGAAACGTATCTATCTGAATGCCTTCGATATGGCCTGCGTCGGTCATCAGTCGCCGGGGCTGTGGAAGCACCCCGCCGATCAGGGACACCGCTACAACCGGCTCGACTACTGGACCGACCTGGCCCGGCTGCTCGAGGACGGCGGCTTCGACGCGCTGTTCCTGGCCGATGTGCTCGGCGCCTACGACGTCTACGGCGGATCCCGCGACGCCGCGGTCACCGATGCCGCGCAGTTCCCGGTGAACGATCCGACGCTGGCGGTCTCCGCAATGGCCGCGGTCACCGAACGGCTGGGGTTCGGGGTCACGATCTCGCTCACCTACGAACAGCCGTACGCGCTGGCCCGCCGGCTCACCACGCTCGATCACCTCACCGGCGGCCGGGTCGCGTGGAATATCGTCACGTCGTATCTGGCCAGTGCCGCGAAGAATCTGGGCCTGGACGACCAGATCCCGCACGACGAGCGGTACGAGATCGCCGAGGAATACCTCGAGGTCTGCTACAAACTGTGGGAATCGTCGTGGGAAAGCGATGCGGTGCAACGAGACCCGCAGCGCGGCGTTTTCACCGACCCGGCGAAGGTTCACGATATCGAGCACAAGGGCCGCTACTTCACGGTGCCGGGGCCCTTCCTGTGCGAACCGTCGCCGCAGCGCACCCCGACGCTGTTCCAGGCCGGTGCCTCCCCCCGCGGGGTCCGGTTCGCCGCCGCGCACGCCGAAGCGGTATTCGTTTCGGGCCCGAACCCCGAGGTGGTGCGGCGCCCGGTGCGGGCGCTGCGCGAGGCCGCCGCCGAACTCGGCCGCGATCCCCGGTCGATCAAGGTGTTCACCATGCTGACCCCGATCGTGGCCGAAACCCGGGAGCAGGCGCTGGCCGAGCTGCGGTCCTACGAGGAGTTCGTGAGTGTGGAGGGGGCGCTCGCGTTGTTCGGCGGGTGGACGGGAGTGGATCTGTCCCGGGCCGACCCCGACGAGCCGTTGCAACATGTGGAAACGGAAGCGAACCGGTCGGCGCTGACCTCCTTCACCTCGGACCCGACACGCACCTGGACGCCGCGGGACCTCGCCACCTCGCTCGGGATCGGTGGGCGGGGGCCTGTTGTCGTGGGGTCGCCCGGTGAGGTCGCCGATGAACTGGAACGATGGGTCGACGAGGCCGATATCGACGGATTCAATATCGCCTACGTGACCACACCGGGCACCTTCGCCGATTTCTCGAGGCTCGTGGTACCGGAACTGCGGCGGCGGGGGCGGGTTCCGGAAGACACCGGGCGAGCGACCTTGCGGGAAAAACTCGGAGGCGCCGGCCCGCTGCTGGCCGCCGACCACCCGGGCGCCGCGTACCGGCGCTGACCGGTTCGACCGCGAGTAGCGCGTCGCGGGCGACTGCTCGGCGGTGCGCGCGCCGCTCGGCGGCGGCGAAGCGTATTCACCTCGGCCTTGCCGCGCCGCGGCCTCGGGGGTCCGCTGCCGCGCCGCGGCCTCGAGAGTCCGCTGCATCGGCGGAGTTTCCGAGCCGCACAGGTGACATCGAAGCCGCTCTCGCGCACCATAGTTGGAGAAGGCGGCGGATGCGCCGACGGCCGCGGCCCGCCATCGCGCCCGGAACTTCCGGAGGCAGCCGAGCCGCCCGAGATCGCGCCGACGAACAGGACCGGGACCATGCCGACCGACAGCACCGACGCACGCAAGATCGACCGGGGACCGGAGTCGGCCGGTTGTCCGGTCGGCCGAAACGCCGATGGAACCTGGCTCGTCAACGACTACGCCGCCGCCCGCGCCACATTGCGCAGTCCCGACACCGTGCAGGCCGGACTGGGCGTGGAGACGCTCGATAATCTCCCCGCAAGCATCCGGCGTCCGGTGCTGTACCGGGATGGCCCGGAGCATCGCGAGCACCGGCGCCAGACCGCACGATTCTTCACGCCCCGCCGGGTCGACGAATCCTATCGGGGCTTCATCGACAGCCTGGCCGACCGGCAGCTGGCCGTCCTTCGCGACAGCCGCAGTGCGGACCTCGCGGATCTCGGCTTCGGCCTCGCCATCGATGTGGCCTGCACCGTAATCGGCCTGACCGAGAGCCGGCCGGGCCTGACCCGGCGATTGGAGAGATTCTTCCCCGACGAGTTCGGCTCACCGGGATTCACCACCGTGAACGGCCTCTACTGGGTGTTGCGGCAGGCGCGGAACTGGACGAGCGTTTTCCTCAGCGATGTGCGCCCGGCGGTACGCGCCCGCCGCGCCCGGCGCCGCGACGATCTGATCTCGCATCTACTCGACGAAGGTTGTTCCTCGGTCGAGATCCTCGGTGAATGTATTACCTTCGCCGCCGCGGGTATGGTCACCACCCGCGAGTTCATCACGCTCGCCGCGTGGCATCTGTTCACCGACCGAGCCCTGTGCGACCGCTACCGCGTCGCCGCGGAACCGGAGCGTTTCGCCATCCTGCACGAGATCCTCCGGCTCGAACCTGTCGTCGCGAACCTCCTGCGCCGCACCACCGCGCCCGTCGAACTACCCGGCGGAGACGGCGAATCGGTGACGGTCGGGCCCGGGGAACTCATCGAAATCCATATCGCGGCAACCAATATCGACCAGGCCGCAGTCGGGGATGACCCGCTGATGGTCTGTCCCGCCCGGTCCCGCACCGACGCCACCGCCCCGGCGCTCTCTTTCGGCGACGGTGCACACAAATGCCCCGGGGCCACGATCGCAATCGTGGAGACCGATATCTTCCTCGGCAAATTGCTCGCCCTGCCCGGGGTCCGCATGCACTCCCCGCCCCGGGTCGGTTTCAACGACGCGATCGGCGGCTACACCCTGCGCGGCATGATCGTCGGGGTCGACGACCCCGGACAGTAGGCGCAATTGAACGCCCTGTGAGACCGATCACATCACAATGACGGCCCTCTCTCACTGCCTGTCGCCGCCCGAACAAACGATCTTCACTCGCTCTACCACTGCCGCAATGATTTCCACCCACAACTCAATGCCTCCGAACCCCTGGACAACACCTTCCCAGCAATGGAAACTAGAGCTATCTGCTATTGAAGAGGTGGGTCCGATGGTCAGAACACATACGGTTGCCGCGGGGGAAACGCTGCCGGCCTTGGCGTTGCGTTTCTACGGCGACGCGGAGCTATTTCGACTGATCGCCACCGCCAGCGGGATCACCGGCCTCGACGCCGTAGATCCCGCCGACGGGATCACCGAACCTCACCTCGTCTCCGTGGGGCAGCAGTTGATCATCCCCGATTTCACCAGGTACGAGAGGCGCGGCGGGGATACGTTGACGGAGCTGGCAATACGCTTCTACGGCGACGCCGGACTGTCTCACCTGATCGCCGGGGCCAGCGGGATCACCGGCTCGGACACCGCCGACGAGCGACAGCAGTTGATCATCCCCGAACTCACGACATACAAGGTGCGCGCCGGGGACACGGCCGCGGAGTTGGCACTACACTTCTACGGCGACGCCTCGTTCTCCCCGCTGCTCGCCACCGCCAACGGCATCTCCGATCCCGACGATATCGGCCCCGGGAACACACTGGCCGTATTCGCCGGGCGCAGCGACGGCTTCGGACTGACGATCGTGGACCGCAACGAGGACGACCCTCGCATGTGGTACTACCGCTTCCAGACCCAGGCGATCGGCTGGAACCCCGGAGTCAACGTCCTACTGCCCGCCGACTACCTCACCAGCGGACTCACCTATCCCGTCCTCTACCTGTTCCACGGCGGTGGCGAGGATTTCCGCGCGTTCGACTTCCTGGGCATCCGAGACCTGACCGCCGGAAAGCCGATCATCGTGGTGATGCCCGACGGCGGGCGCGCGGGCTGGTACTCCAATCCGGTCACCTCGTTCGTCGGCCCACGCAACTGGGAGACCTTCCACATCGCCCAGCTGCTCCCCTGGATCGAGGCGAACTTCCGGACCTACGCCGAGTACGAGGGCCGCGCGGTCTCCGGGTTCTCGATGGGAGGCTTCGGCGCGCTGAAGTACACGGCCAAGTACCACGGCCATTTCGCCTCGGTCAGCAGCCACTCCGGCCCGGCCAGTCTGCGTCGCGATTTCGGCCTCGTCGTCCACTGGGCGAACCTGTCCTCGGCGGCCGTGGAACTGGGCGGCGGCACGATCTACGGCGCGCCGTTCTGGAACCAGACCAGGGTCAGCGCCGACAACCCCGTCGAACGTATCAGCAGCTACCGGAACAAGCGGATCTTCCTGGTCGCGGGTACCAGCCCGAGTCCGGTCGACTGGTTCGACAGCGTCAACGAGACCCAGGTGCTCGCCGGCCAGCGGGAGTTCCGGGCACGCCTCGGCGATGCCGGGATCCCACACGAATCATATGAGGCGACCGGCGGGCATGTCTTCCGGCCCGAAATGTTCACCCTGGACCTGGACGGCATCCTCGCGCGGCTGCGGCCCGCAGCTGCCTTGTAATACACAGTGCCACAACATAATTGATGCGTTACGGTATAGACCGGTCCCGTTTCCGGTTGTAGACTGGATGCAGCGCGCCGACCCCCCGCTCCTCACCCCGCGCGATGGATGCGCGACCCGTTGCTGTTGCGGCTATTTCGCCACCTCCGTCACCGCGCTTGCGGTGCCCTACCTGTTCTGGAGAGTCCCACCGCGCGTGGGCGCAAGGTCGCCCCGCGGGTTCCGCACGAACTACCCACGACCCCTGCCGCCGCCCCGAAAGCCGTTCCCACCCGGACGGGCCGGCGAGTGTCCGGGTGCGCACGTACCGGTCGCGCTCACCGAGTTCGGACGACCGCCCGGCTTCCCGATCGAGCGAACCAGGCGCCGGCAACCCGTCCGTCCCCCAATAGAGTTCGGAGAACTGAGATGACATCGGATATCGGTGAACGCCGGGGCGCCTCGGCGGAGGCGGTCGAATATCACTACGACATCGGCACCGAGTTCTACCGGCTGTGGCTGGATCCCGGACTCACCTACTCGTGTGCGATGTGGGCGGACGGCGATGATCTCCAGCGAGCTCAGCAGCGAAAGCTCGACTACCTCATCGAGCAGGCCCAACTCCCCGGGGCCGCCCGGGTTCTCGATATCGGCTGCGGCTGGGGAAGTTTGCTGCGGGCGGTCGCCGACAGAACCGAGCACACGCTGATCACCGGACTCACCCTCAGCCGGGACCAGTACAGCCATATCTCGGCCGACCCACCGGATCGCACGGACGTCCGCCTGGAACACTGGAACGAGCACCGGCCCGATCTGGGCTACGACGTCGTCTTCTGCGTCGGGGCGCTGGAACATTTCGTCCGGTTCGGACTGTCGCGCCGGGAGCGAACCGCGACGTACCGGGCATTCTTCTCCTACTGCCACCGCATCCTGAACCCCGGCGGCCGGCTCGTGGTCCAGACGATCGGTAAGGGCAACCGCCCGCTCGACCAGAACTCGATCACCGATGTGCAGTTCCTGGCCGACGAGATCTTTCCCGAATCGGATCCACCGCGGCTCGCGGAACTGGCCCATGCTTCGGAGAAGTTGTTCGAGATCCGTTCGGTGATCAACGACCGGCACGACTACTCGACCACCTGCGCGGAATGGTTGCACCGGCTACGGGCGCGGCGGCCCGCGGCGGAGAAGCTGGCCGGAACGGGTGTCACCGAGGCCTACGAACGCTACCTGGAGGCATCGATCCGGCAGTTCGACGAGGAGCACCTGGTGCTGTACCGGATCGCGCTGCGGAAAGTGACGCGGTGATGCCGCCCGGGTAGCCACGTCACACCGGCCGGTCGGCCACCCCGTCCTCCGGATCCACCTGCCGAGCAGGCATCGGGGTGGCCGATTCGATCCGGTCGAGCAGCCGTTTGGGATGCATACCGTCGACGGCGCCCATGAACGGCGGATGGATGCTGTAGCCCAGCATCCGGCGGATGTTCTCCGATACCGTCCGCACGGTTTCCCGGCTGGTGGCCAAGGTGTACGCCTCCTGCGGCCGCAGCCAGGGTTCGCAGTACTGCACGGTCACCCCCAGTCGCGAACGGGTGGATCGATTCGCACCACCGCCGTGCCACAGGGTGCCGAGATAGAACGCACACGACCCCGCGGGCATCCGCACCGCCACCCGGGTATCGGTGCCGGCGGGACCGCGTTCGGAACCCCAGAGATGACTGCCGGGCAGTACGACCGTGCCACCGTTGACATCGGTGAACGGATCGATCGCCCACATCGTGGCCGCACTCAGCGGCGGCCGGGGACGCGGCAGCGGATAGAAGCCGTCGTCGTGGTGCAGCATCTGCGCGTCCTCACCCGGATGGATATCGATCGCCTGGAGCTGCGAGAGCAGATAGTTCGGCAGGAACAGTCGATCGAGCAGGGCGAGCACCCGAGGATGCTCGACGAGCCCGTCGCATCCGCGCGTCTTCTCGAGCAGGTTGTAGGCCCGCCGGGTCCGCTGACCCTCGAACGTGTTCCGGCCGGTGCGGTCGAGCAAGGGCGCGATCGCCGTGCGAAGGCGCTCGCATGCTTCCTCGGTGAGCAGGTTCTCCCAGACGACGTAGCCGTCCCGTTCGAGGTCGGCCAGGTCGGCGGCCACCACAGCCGGATCGACCTCCGAGGCGCTGCCCGTCGCCCGATGACGACCCGCCAGATCGACCCGCAGGTCGTCGAGCGTGTGGATGACATCCACCCGGCGCGGCGATCGTGCAGAGTTCATGACGGCTCCTCGAACGGATCGGGCCACGGATCATCCAATTCTGTTCCGGCTCAGCGCTTTCCACAAGCCGTCGGCCCAGCACGTTTCGGGCTCGATACCGGGACGGTCGACCATGCGGTGCCCGCGGGGCCCAGCACGGCGTCCCGCGATCAGCAGCCATATGATGCCAGCCGACGCAACGGTGATCGTGGCGTCCGATCGAGAGGGGCCAGCCGTGGAAGACTCGACGATTCGGCATGAGGCAAGGGAGCCGGTCGATCTCACATCTCTCTACGGCCTCGACAATCCGACACGTATCGATACCTGGGAACTGTGGCAGCAGCGGCCCTCCGGAACAGAGAAGGTTCCGATCGGAGTCACTCAGGCCGGCACTCCGGCCGAATTGACAATACCGGCGGTCGCGAAAAGAAACTCTGGCTGGGGCTTCGGACACGGACTCGTGACCGGCGCGGCAGATACACGCCGAGCCGAGGTACTCAGGACCATCGTGCTCGGCCTGGCGCTCCGGAACTCGCCGGCGGCGGTCAATTTCTTCTTCGTCGACTTCCACGGCCGTGGGACATTCGACGGCTTGGCCGATCTGCCGCACACCGCTGGGCTTGTTTCCGGCGTCGCGCACGACCTCGGTCTGGCCGCCCGCATCCGGGATCGTCTGGCCGCGGAGTGCAATCGTCGGCTGGAAGTATTCGAGATCATGGGAAATTTCGGCGATCTCGAGCATTACGAACGAGCACGAACCGCAGGATTCGATCTGGCCCCTGTGCCCACCCTGATAGTGGTAATCGACGGGATCGCCGAACTCGTCGCACAGCAGCCGGAGTTCCGCATGCTGTTGGTGACCTACGGCCGTATCGGGAGAGCTATCGGGGCCCACCTGGTACTGGCAGCGCAGCAGCCCGCCGAAGCAGTGACACCTGAACTCCCGTCCTACCTGGCCTACCACATAGTCCTGGGGACCCTCCCCGCAGATGTACCGCAGTCGGTGCCGGCCGGTGCCGGACTACACCCCGCCACTGCTGAGCAGTGCTATCTCCACACCGGATCCGAATCGGTGCAATTCGAGCCGGTGCGCTTGTCCCCGGTGACCGGACCCGGCGGCAACACCGGAATCCCACTACTCGAAGTACTTGTTGCCCAGATGCATTGGGACGGGTCGCCGGCGCTTCTTATCTGATCGCCCGTAGCGATCAGACCCAGCCCGTCGGCGCGGTCCGCCGGCACACGGTTATAGACGCTCCGGCGAAGGCTAAAAGGCTCCGCCATGCACTGCGCGGGTGAACGCATCCCATTCATCCAGGGAGAACGCAAGCATCGCTCCGGCGGGATCCTTGGAATCACGGACGCCGACCAGGTGTCGCTCCAAGTGCGCCACTTCGACGCACTCTTGGCTCCCCGAGCTATAACTGCTCTTGAACCACTGTGCCCCCGATAAACCGACCGTCACCGAACCCACTCCTCTGCAACCTCCTGGATGAGCTCGTGACTTCCGGTCTCATCCAGCGCGACACGCCGGATGTCAGCATACGCATCGCGGTATTGCTCGTACTCGGCCTGCTTGTCCAGATACAGGGCACCGGTGAAGCCCTGGACATACACGACCGGTGGGTCCGTGAGCTTCGCCGTCGGATGGCGGGGAAACTCGAGAATCACAAAGTTCCCGGTCACAGCTCCCTTGTGTCTGCGCGCGGCCAGTGGAACCACCCGAACCGCCACATTCGGCATCCTGTCCGCGGCGAGGAGATGCTCCAACTGCGTGGACATGATCTCCGGCGATCCGATTCTGCGCCGGAGCACGGACTCATCCACCATCACATTCAGCTCCAGCGGATGCTCCCTACTGTGCAGCCGGTCGAGTCGGCGCGTGTGCAACTCGAGGCGCAACTCCACTTCGCTCGTTGCCATCCCGGGGAACTCCGCCCAGATCACCTCGCGTCGGTAGTCGACTTTTTGCAGCAGTCCGGGCAGCAGCATCGTGTGGTAGGAGTTGAAGCTCCGCGCTGCATCCTCCAGGCCCATGTACAGATCGAAGTGTTTGGGAATGGCGTCGCCGAAAGCATGCCACCATCCCTTGGCCTGCGACTCCTCTGTCAGCCCCAGCAGGATGGCCGCATCCTCGTCGTTCAGCCGATACATCCCGGCCAAATGGCTGATGAACAGCGGATTGATCCGTGTCGGCTGTCCGGTCTCCATACGCCAGAAGGTCTGTTTCGATACGCCGATCGCCCGGCGCGCGGCTTCCGCAGAGATACCGGCTTCCTCGCGCTTCTCCCGCAGTAAGCGAGCCAGGATGCGACGTGGGAGGGTCGAGTTCGGGGCGGTCGAGCTCTCGGTCATCGGTGCGCTCCAGTGGATTGACGGACGATGCGGTTCGTACTGGAACCAATTCTGTCTTCGTCATGGAACTTTCACCCTCGCTTCGGAAATCCTCGTCCAGGAACGTTCCCCAGTGGGTGGTTTCGGTGGTCAACTGAGCCCAGCCGAGCAATTCATCAGCGCTACTACCGAACTGGTCCTACATATGCGCGCCACACCCCGCTCGGCCACACACCTCTGTCCCCACTACAAGAGCACCGGAGGTACCACACCATGCGTTCCGAGCTCCCACCCCTGCCCACACGCGAACCGTCCAACCCTGCCATCGTCGCCACCCCGCGCCTCTGGCACACCGAAACGCCCTTTGTTACTGACGATCCGGTCATCCTGCGCCGCCTCGCCGACGGACTGCGCACCCTGCCCGGCGAACACCACACCGACGACTGCCTCTCCCGAACCCCCGTCCGCGGGCACTCCCACGCCCACCAGCTGATGGCCGCCCACGCCGGCCACCACTGCCCCCGCTACACCACCGCCGCCGAGTACACGACGGGAATCCGCCCATGACCGCCCCGACACCACCCGTCCCGTTCGGCGACACCCCGCATACCCGCTGCGCCTTCTACCGCCGCGTCTGCGACCTCCCCGCCCGCATCGATCCACCCGAACTCGGCCGCATCACCGTCCGCGCCGACCATATCGCCGCCCTCGTCATGCCCTCGGCACTCGGTCACGCCGTCCACACCGACCTCCAGCACTGCCACCGCCACGACGCCGGCCCCGCCACCGGACCCGTTCTCGCCCACCCCCGCTCCGGCCGCTGGACCTTCCTCATCCGCCCCGACCTCCCCGACGACACCGCCCTGTTCACCGAAATGTTCCGCCTCGACATCACCATCACCCGCCCCGGCGCCACCCTCGCCCTCCCCTCCCCCACCGACCGCGGCGTCCACTTCCGCCGCTGGATCCATCTACCCCACAACCCCTTCCGCCCCTCCGGCCACACCGTCCTCGACTCCCTTCGTGCCTGCACCGCCCGCACCGGCTGGCTGCGCACTCCTACCACCGGCCCCCGCCCATGACCTCGCCCCGCCCCCACGAACCCGACCTCCATCTCAGCATCCACCTCCACGACCTGCGCCTCGACTACGCCGCCTGCCACACCGCCGCCCACCACTTCCTCCACGAATGGCGCACCCACCATCACCCCGACGCCGCCACTATCCTCCCCGGCCATCCCACCGGCCTCCCCCGCCTTCCCAACGAACGCCTCTACCTCCACCGATGATCTCAGTGAAGGTCTCTGAGGGCAGAGAAGGTTCTCGATGCCAGTCCAGAGATTTGCGACGCGAGCATGTCGACATACAGTCTCGGGCAGACTCGATTTGTGGGCACAACGTTTTCCGGACCACGACCTGGTAGGTGCGGACGGGCCCGTTCGCGCCGCCGCCTTGGCTCGCCCTGGGAGGTCGTTCGGAGTGGCGCCCAGCGTGACCGTTTGTTCCCTTCGCCCGGCCGCGGTCGAGTGGGCTCGCAGGGTCCGTGGATGGTGCACACTGGGGCCATGGAGGACCTGTGGCGGGATTCGGATCTGCAGCACGATCTCGAGGTGGGGCAATGGGTGCGCGATAGTGTCGTCACCCATGATCAGGCCCGGGTCGAGTCGCTGGTTCCCCTGGTGTTCGACGCCTACGCGCGGTTGTTGCACCCCGTCGAATCGGTCGCTGAACATGGCCGGGTGCGCTGGCTGCGGTGGTCGGACTTGGCAGTAGCGAGCGGGGCAAGTATCCATCCGACCGTCCAGCTGATGGGCTTGCTGGAGCGGCTGCCGGCGCCGGGGCGGACTGGGGTGGCGACCGCCGCGCCGGTGCCGGATTGGCCGAGCCAGCTCGACGCGCTCGCGCGCGTGCTGGCCGGCCATACCTCGACATCCGATGCGTGCTGGTTCGCGTTCTGGGAAGGCAACAGCGCCTTCGACGGGATCCGTGTGGCCGGGACGAGCCTCGAAATCGACGGATTCCGTTACTACCTGGCGAAGGGGCCGGTGACGGCGGCTTCGCGGACTTTGCGGGGTGTGCCTGCGCATCTGTGGTGGCCGGTTGACCGAGCGTGGTTCGTCTCGACGCATTTCGACTTCACCAGTGCCTACCTCGGAGGTTCTCGCGCCTGCATCGATGCCGTGCTGAACTGCGCGGATCTGGAGTCGCTGCCTGCCTCCGGTCAGGATCCGGTCACCTCTGACAGCGACAGGCTCAACTGAATCCGGTCGCCGGTGCGGGGCTTGGCCCTGTGACTATTTCGGCAGCCTCAGTCGTCGGGGCATTTGCTGATGGTGACCTTCTTGGTTTTCTGCGTGTTCTCGAAGGTTGAACCGTCGGCGTTGGTGACCTTGAACTCGGTGACGATCTGGTAATCGCCGACCTTGCACTCTACGAACGGTGGCCGCCCGTCACGGTCGGGGCGAGTCAACAGCAGAATAACTTGCACGATGAATAGAATGTCCGAGGCCGACGTCGCTGCACGCCAGACCTCACCGCCGTGATCGATTGGTTGCCTCACGCTACACCCGAAGCCAAGGACACAGGGGCCGTCGGGGCCGATTCCACCCGACCGAAGGAAACAGATGGCATTTCACCACCCGGTACAGGGACACCATATTCAAGATTCCAGCCATCTGGTTCGTTGAAATCACCGAACGCTTCACCACCGCGCGGACCGACCTCATGATAAAAGGGCAATTCATTGCCGGAATGGCAGATTTCAGATCCCGGGTACAGAATCCAGCGCGACAATGATCCTATCGAAATCGCGCACCGACCGTCGACTGTATTCTGGGTTTTCCCGGGAGATCAGATCTGCTGCGTGCGCTTCGGTAGCGAAGCCATGGCGGGCCTTCTCCTCCATGACAAACGAGGGAACCAGGACCCAGTTGCGGCGCGCCGTGTCGAATAACCAATCGACCTCACGCTGCTCGTCTGCCACAATCCGCTCAAGCGCCTCCGAGACCCGCACAGGCCAGGGCTCAGCAAAACGCCACACTACCAGTGGCGGCCTGAAATGCTCACCGTCGACGCCGCCGCCGGCATGGCGGTACCATTCAAGGGAACCGAAACTACGCAGTCGCGCGATAAAGTCACTCGAGTCCATCATCCCACCGGTTCGATCGTCGCACCAGGATTGTCTCCCAGCATAATTCTGAACACCGCCATCACGCACATCCGCCCATCCCACCGCGAACTCGGCAGCGTCATCACCGACCCATGAACCGTCGGTCAGCGAATCCACTTCGGAGCCGGCCGACTCCAACGCCCGCCGCAGCGCATCCGCAATGCCGTAGACATATCTGCCGACACTGCGAACTTCGTCGGGAACAACCGAAACATCCTGCGGACCTGCAGGCCCCCCGTAATCAGCCACTGAATCACAGTATCGACCGACTCGGCTGCTGTCGATTGTGGCCTGAGGGTGGGGTCTCCACGTGGGCTGAGGGCTTGCGCACAGAGGGCATGAAGCCCTCGTCTGCGTCCCCGGTCCGTTCGGACATTCTCCACCCGAACTGGTGCCGACCCCGCTACTCGACCCCGAAACATGCCCGCAAGGGCTGTGAAATATCGGATCATTACTCTCACGCTGTCCAGATGTCGTGCGTGGACCCAACGGAGATGGCTTCCGGACGGGCAGCATCGTTCAGGGGAGTAATGCAATGAGTGTCACCAAACCCGACGAGCCCGGAGCCGGGATCGACAACGAATATCTCGGCAAGCGGACGCTGCGGACCGGAACGGCGGGCTGGGTGTTGCTGGCCGGGCTCGGCGTCAGCTACGTGATCAGCGGCGACTACTCCGGATGGAACTTCGGTCTGGCGGAAGGCGGGTTCGGCGGGCTGGCCGTCGCCACGGTCGTGATCGCGGCCATGTACGGGGCGATGGTGTTGAGCATGGCCGAGATGTCGGCTGCCCTGCCGACGGCGGGTGGCGGCTACACGTTCGCTCGCCGGGCCCTGGGCCCGTGGGGCGGGTTCGCGACCGGAACAGCGGTGCTGATCGAGTACTCGATCGCACCGGCCGCGATCGCCACGTTCATCGGTGCATATGTCGAATCCCTCGGATTGTTCGGCATCGTCGACGGATGGTGGGTCTATCTCGCCGTCTACGCGCTTTTCGTGGGCATCCATCTCGCGGGCGTCGGTGAAGCGCTGAAAGCGATGTTCGTCATCACGGCGATCGCCCTGATCGGTCTGGTGATCTTCGCGGTCGCGAGCATCGGCAGCTTCTCCTGGTCGAACCTGACCGATATCGCCCCCGACGCGGAGGCCATGGGCGCGAGCGAGTTCCTCCCGTTCGGCTACCTGGGGATCTGGTCGGCGCTGCCCTTCGCGATCTGGTTCTTCCTCGCCGTGGAAGGGGTCCCGCTCGCCGCGGAGGAAGCACGGGACCCCGCGCGAAATGTGCCGCGAGGCATCATCGCGGCCATGACGGTCCTCGTCGTGACGGGGGCGGTTGTGCTGGTTCTGGTGCCGGGGGCCGGTGGGGCGGCGGCGATGCAGGAATCCGGCAACCCGCTCGTCGAAGCGCTGGGCTCGGGCACCGCGGCGACGGTCGTGAACTACATCGGGCTGGCGGGGCTGGTCGCCAGCTTCTTCTCCATCATCTTCGCCTACTCACGGCAGCTGTTCGCGTTGTCGCGCGCGGGCTACCTGCCGCGGGGGCTCTCGATCACCAACGCGCGCAAGGTTCCCGCGCTCGCGTTGATCGTGCCCGGTGTCATCGGATTCGTGCTGTCGATCTTCGGCAACGGCGCGACCCCACTCAACATGGCCGTGTTCGGCGCGGCACTGAGTTACGTGCTCATGATGATCAGTCATATCGTGCTCCGGATCCGGGAGCCCGGGATGCAGAGGCCCTACCGGACACCCGGCGGCCTGGTCACCGCCGGTTTCGCACTCGTGATCGCTGTCCTGTCGGTGATCGCGACCTTCCTCGTGGACTCCACCGCGGCCTTCGGCTGCCTCGTCGTGTTCGTGCTGTTCATGCTCTATTTCGCCCTCTACAGCCGGACGCGACTCGTCGCCGGCTCCCCCGACGAGGAGTTCGCCGCACTGGCCGCCGCTGAGGATGAACTCCGCTGATCCTTGCGTTCCGCATGGCGAGTCGGACCGCCGCTTCATCCGGGACCGAAATCGACGACCACTACCTGTCGTCCGGGCTGGGGTTCTCGCCGGCCACCATCAGTCTGCTGAAAGCACGCGTCATCGCGTGGTAGGGGACGCGGCGCCGCCGACCGGCCCGGCCGCCTCGAGCCGGCGATCGGTACGGCGCCGAGGAGGCACCGGCCGTCTCATCGGTCACCGCGGTCCGCTTCGATCGCGCCGGCCGCGCGGTGCAGGGTGGCGACGACGGTGGGCAACTGGTTCCGGTCGTAGCGGATGGAGGGCATCGAGACCGACAGGCCCGCCAGCGCCGCACCGTCCGGATCCCGGACCGGGACCCCGATCGCCACCACTCCGCGCTCGGACAGCCCGTTGTTGAGCGCGAACCCCGCCCGTCGGACGCGTGCGAGGCGGGCCCGCAAGCTCGGGAGGTCCGGGCGTTCATCGGGGCGCTCGGTGTACCTCGCCTCGTCGTAGAGCTCATCCACTTCGGCCGGGTCGAGGTCGGCGAGCAGCACCAGACCGGCGGTCGTGCGATGCGCCGGGAACACCATCCCCTCCCGCGACCCCACCCGCAGCGCCTGCCGGCACTCCACACTGGCGATGAACCGAGTGGTATCCCCGGTCCGGATCGTCAAGTTCGCCGACTCCCCCACCAGATCGACCACCCGCTGCAGATGTGGCAGCGCGGCCGCCCGCAGCCGCGAGGTGCGCGACTGCGAATGGGCGGCCAGCTCGAGCACCGGCCCCGGGTAGTACATCCGCTGCTCGTCCTGTACCGCGAAGTCCCGGTAGACCAGCGTCTGCAGCAACCGATGCGCGGTCGACCGTGCGACCCCCAGCCGCTCCGCGACCTGACTGACCGTCAGCCCACCCTCCAGCTGCAGCATCACCGCCGTCCGCAGCGCGTGGTCCGCGCTGGTCACGACGTAGGCCGGTGGAGTTTTCGGTGCGGTGCTGCCCATTGCTGTCCGTTCTGCTCTCCAGAATTTGATGTTCTGCTGGATCGGCAGGCGCAACTGTAGGCGATATGAGCACGACTGACACCCCTGTCCGCCTGCGGGCGGTCGCGGCGCCGGACCAGCCGGATGTCACCCCTGCCCTCGAGGAGCTGTACCGGGGCTTCGAGCAGGAGCTGCTGGTGCCGCTGTGGACCGAGATCGGTGATCTGATGCCGGCGCATCCGCGCTCGCGGGCGGTGCCGCATCTGTGGCGGTGGGAGAATCTGCTGCGGCTGGCGGCGCGGGCGGGCGATATCGTGCCGGTCGGCCGCGGTGGGGAGCGGCGGGCCATCGCGCTGGCGAATCCGGCGCTGGATGGGCGGCCGTTCGCCACCCCCACTCTCTGGGCGGCGATCCAGTACCTGATGCCGGGCGAGGACGCCCCGGAGCACCGGCACACCCAGCACGCCTTCCGGTTCGTGGTGGAGGGTTCGGGGGTGTGGACCGTGGTCGGCGGTACCGGGGAGTCGGCCGACGGTGACGCGGTGCCGATGCGGCGCGGGGATTTCCTGCCGCAGGCCGGCTGGAACCGGCACGCCCACCACAACGCGACGTCGGCGCCGATGGCCTGGATCGACGGGCTGGACATCCCGTTCCAATACACGATGGAATCGCAGTTCTTCCAGTTCGGCCGTACCGAGATCAGCGCGGCCGAACGGGTGACACCGGATCGTTCGCGGTCGGAGCGTTTATGGGGCCATCCGGGGCTGCGCCCCTTGTCGGTGGGTGAGGT
This sequence comes from Nocardia sp. NPDC024068, assembly GCF_040638875.1. Taxonomy (NCBI): domain Bacteria; kingdom Bacillati; phylum Actinomycetota; class Actinomycetes; order Mycobacteriales; family Nocardiaceae; genus Nocardia; species Nocardia sp. NPDC024068. The sequence continues at coordinate 35,917 of NZ_JBEZYU010000019.1, forward strand.
CGCGCCCGGTTCGCCGCTGCTCGCCTACAAATGGGAGCACACCGATGCCGCGCTACGCGATCAGCTGCTGCTGGAGAAAGAGGGGTACGGCGGCACGGTGGAGCCGGGGCACGCGGCGGTGCGGTTCTCGAACCCGCACAACGGCACCGATGTGCTGCCGACCATCCGCGCGGAGTTCCACCGGATCGCCCGTGGCACGGAAACCGCACCGGTGCGCGAGACCGGATCCTCGGTGTTCCAGGTGTTCGACGGTTCCGGCACGGTGACGGTCGGCGACAAGACCTGGTCGGTCACCCGCGGTGACCTGTTCGTGGTCCCGTCGTGGCAGCCCTTCTCCGCCGTCTCGGAAGCCGGTGCCACCGATTCCGATTCCGGTGCCCTCGATCTGTTCCGTTTCTCGGACGCGCCCATTTTCGAGGCGCTCCGGCTCGACCGTCAGGAGACTCTCCGATGAAACTCGCCACCCTCCGCGTCGACGGCGGCACCCGCGCGGCGCGGCTCGACGGTGACACCCTGGTCGACCTCGGCTACGAAGATCTCGGGGCGCTGTTCGCGCAGAACGATTGGGCGGCGATCGCGGCCGCGGCCGGCGGGCGGACCTGGCCGGTGGCGGGCGCGGATTTCGCTCCCGTGGTGCCGAATCCGTCGAAGGTGATCTGCGTCGGGCACAACTACACCAACCACATCAAGGAGATGGGCCGGGAGCTACCGAGCTACCCGACGTTGTTCCCGAAGTTCGCGGACAGTCTGATCGGGCCGAACGATCCGATCGTGAAACCGGCCGAGACCGATGCCCTGGACTGGGAAGTCGAGCTGGTGGTCGTGATCGGGAGATCCGTGCGCCGGGCCACCGAAGCGGAAGCCGCCGACGCGATCGCGGGATTCACCGTGATGAATGATGTGTCGATGCGGGACTGGCAGTTCCGGACCATCGAATGGACGCAGGGCAAGATCTGGGACTCCTCCACCCCGGTCGGACCTTATGTCGTGACCCCGGACGAGGTCGGCGGAGTGCGGCCGGCACTCGAGGTGGAGACCGTGGTCGACGGGAAGGTCATGCAGCACGACGACACCGGGACGCTGCTGTTCGACCCGGTACATCTGGTGCAGTACGTGTCGACGGTGATCCGGCTGAACCCGGGTGACATGATCGCCACCGGAACCCCCGCGGGGGTCGGTCACGCGCGCGACCCGAAGGTCTATCTGGTGGGCGGTGAAACAGTCGAGACGCGGATCGCGGGGCTCGGTGCCTGCACGAACAGGATCGTCAAGGCATGAGCGGGTCAGGCCCGGAGGAGGCAGCGAAGCGTCACCACGCAGGGCCCCCGCCCATGCCCGATCGACAGAGCATGAGCGGGTCAGGCCCGGAGGAGGTAGCGAAGCGTCACCACGCAGGGCCCCCGCTCGTGCCCGATCAACAGAGCATGAGCGCACGGACGCATGCGGATTCGCTGATGTGGGTCGAGCACGGGACGGGGCTGTTCGTCACCCAGGCCGCCCTGCTCGACGAGCCGGCGATGACGCAGCCGAGCATCCTGCCGGGCTGGACACGGAAACACCTGGTGGCGCATGTCGCGGCGAACGCGGAGGCGCTGGGCAATCTCGTGCACTGGGCGCGGACGGGTGAGCGCACACCGATGTACTCCTCGGCCGAGCAGCGCAATGCCGATATCGAAGCGGGCGCGAAGCTTTCCGCGACCGAACTGCAGACCTGGCTGAACCGGGCGGTGCACACGCTGTCCGGCGCCATGGACGCCCTGACCGCAGACGACTGGCAGACCGAGATCGTCACGGCACAGGGGCGGGCCGTCCCGGCCACGGAGATCCCGTGGCTGCGGGCACGCGAGGTGTGTGTCCATGCCGTCGATCTGGGCACGGGCACCACCTTCGCGGACCTCCCCGCCGAATTCCTCACCGCCCTGATCGCCGACATCCGGGCCAAACGCGGACTCGACGAGGTTCCCGGCGGCCCGCTGCCCGAGGTCGCCGCGTACCTCTCCGGTCGTCCCCACACTCTCGCCGATGTCGCCGACCTCGGCCCCTGGCTGTAGAGGAGGCTCATCGTGAGTAATCCGGATGTCGTCATCGTCGGCGGCGGGATCGGCGGGCTGAGTACCGCTTTCGCACTGACCCGGCTGGGCCTGCGGGTGCGGGTGCTGGAACAGGCGAAACAATTCGGTGAGGTCGGGGCGGGTATTCAGCTCGCGCCCAACTGCACACGCATCCTCGACGACTACGGTCTGCTCGACGAGGTGAAGGCGCGGGGAGTCGTACCCGATCGGATGGTGATGCGGGACGCGGTCGACGGCAGCGAACTGACCTCGCTCGATCTGCGTGATCTGGAGCGCGAGTACGGATTCCCGTATCTGGTGATCCATCGCAGCGATCTGCATGCACTGTTGCTGGAAGCGTGCCGGGACGCGGGAGTCGAACTGCGCACCGAGCAGAAGGTCGTCTCGTACGCCCAGCGCAGCGAGGGGGCAAGTGCGACAACGGAGACCGGTAGCGTCCACGAGGCGAGTGTCGTGATCGCCGCCGACGGGCTGCATTCGGTCGCGCGCAAGCTCTTCGTCGACGACCGGCCGGTGTCGTCGGCCTATGTCGCCTACCGCGGCACCGTCCCGATCGCGGAAGTGGATCGTCCGGTGGACCTCTCCGAGGTGGTCGTCTACGTCGGACCGCGGTGCCATTTCGTGCACTACGGTCTGCGTGGCGGTGATCTGCTCAACCAGGTCGCGGTATTCGAATCGCCGAAGGCGGTCGCCGGGCTCGACGAGTGGGGCACACCGGACGAACTCGATACCGCATTCGCCGCGACCTGCGATTTCGTCCGGGATCGGGTACCGCATATGTGGCGGGACAAATGGTGGCGGATGTACGACCGCGATCCGATCGACACCTGGGTGGACGGGCGGATCGCGTTGCTCGGCGATGCCGCCCACCCACCCCTGCAGTACATGGCGCAGGGCGCGATCATGGCGATCGAGGACGGATGGGTGCTCGCGGAACACGTCCGGCGAATGCGTGGCGACGACGGGGCGGTCGACTGGGCGGGGGCGCTCACGGCGTACGAGGCGGTGCGACCGGAACACTGCCGGCGGGTGGTGCTGACGGCGCGCGTGTGGGGTGAGCTGTGGCATCTCGACGGGATCCGGCGGGAGCAGCGCAATGTACTGCTGCGGGACCGTGCGGTCGGTGACTACTCGTTCACGGACTGGGTCTACGGACCGACGGCGCTGTTTCCCGGGGAAGAACCCCCCATGTTCGAGCCGATCCCGCTCGCCTCCGCCGACCGGGTCGGTGCCGGTTCGGAAACCGGGACCTGAGCCGGGGATATTCCCCGCGGGCGGCTCGCGGCGGCCGGGCGGGCCTTGACACGGCGGCGACCACGGCCTTGACTACCTGAAAGCTTGTGTTACCTCATCCGACGGTGTTCCGAGAGGTCGACATATGCGCAGTACGGGGTCAGCGAGCCCGGGGCATCGGCACGGACCGGCCGCCCGCCGCGGAGCCGTCTCGATACTGGCACTGATCGGTGCGTGCCTGCTCTTCTCGACGGTCACCCCGGCGGCGCACAGCGACCCGGTGGCCGATACCGGGTTCGCGATCCCGTTCTCCGGAGCGCCCGGTTACGAGTCCGTGGCGCCGGCCCGGATCACGGGTCCGGAGCAGCTCAACCAGCCGCTGGGTCAGGACCTGGCCGAGACGATCGCCGGCCGGATCGGTCTCGGCAGCGGCGACGCCCTGACCGAACAGCAGTATCGCGATCTGAGCACGGGCGGTGGAACCGGCGGCGACCGCGGAGCGGCCGAGGTGATCGGCGCCTGCGTCGAAATCCTCACCAATACGGTCGGACGGCCCGTGTATTCCCAGGTGAACGGTCAGAGCACGCCGTCGGTGCTGGCGAGTTACGGGCTGTATGTGAATCCGGACGGACTGCTGGAAAGCCCCGCCAACGCGGACGCGCCGACGCGACAGGTGAACACGTTGATCGCGCCCGGCGGCTATATCGGCACCTGGTTGCGGAACAACGGCGCCGTGCACACCCTGGCGGCACTCTACCGCTCGGCATACACGGTGCAGGCCGCCTTCGGCTTCGCGGCGCAACAGATCTCGGGTTCGGCGCAACTGGTGACCAACACGAAGGGCGGGGTGAGTTCCGAGGTCGGGATGTCGATGGCGCCGCCGCTGTGGATAGTGAACTTCGCCCTGATCTACGTCCTGAATCCGGCCCTGGCGGCCGCCATGCCCGCCTCCTGGGCCCCCATTCCCCCACCGGTCGCCGACGCCATCGAGGCAAGCCCGACCGGCCAGGTCGCCTTCGGCGACTACGCGTCGTACTTCTCGTGACGGCGGGCTTCTCGTAACGACGACGCAGGCTGGTCCCCGCCGGATATCAGTTCACCTGGCGGCCGCGGCCGCTCCAATACGGTTCCCGCAGTTTGAATTTCTGGAGTTTGCCGGTCGCGGTGCGGGCCAGTTCCCCGCGGAACTCGACCGAGGTCGGCGCCTTGTAACCGGCCAGCCGCTGCTTGCACCAGGCGATCAGTTCCGCTTCGGTCGCGTTGCTCGCTTCGGCGTCCGGGCCCAGGACGACCAGCGCTTTGATGGTCTCGCCCCATTTCTCGCTCGGTACCGCGATCACCGCGACCTCGGCCACGGCGGGATGGGAGAACAGGCAGTCCTCGACTTCGATCGAGGAGACGTTCTCGCCGCCGGTGATGATCACATCCTTCTTGCGGTCGGCGATGGTCAGATAGCCGTCGTCACCGATCTCGCCCCCGTCGCCGGTGTGGAACCACCCCTCGGCCAGCGCCGACGCGCTTTCCTCGGGACGGCCCCAGTAACCCTCCATCACCACGTTGGACCGTGCCAGCACCTCCCCCGCGCCCTCCTCGGATTCCTCGACCCGCAATCGGACGCCGAGTGCCGGGGCGCCCGCACGCGTCAGCCGGGCCGCCTTGGTCTCCGGGTCGAGATCGTCCCATTCCGCCCGCGAGCGATTGACGGTCAGCAGCGGGGAGGTTTCGGTCAGACCGTAGATCTGGATGAACTCCCAGCCGAGTTCCTGTTCGACGCGGGCGACGGTTTTCGTCGGCGGCGGCGCACCGGCCATGATGATCCGCACCCGGTCGCGCCCGGGGATCTCACCCTCCCAGGTCTGCGCCGCCTCGAGGACCGCGGCCGCGACCGCCGGCGCCGCGCACATCACGGTGACACCGTGGTCGCGGACCCGCCGCAGGATCTCGGCGCCGTCGATTTTGCGCAGCACGATATGCCGGGCGCCGACACCGGTCATCGCGAAGGGCATCCCCCAGCCGTTCGCGTGGAACATGGGCAGTGTGTGCAGGTAGACATCGCGATCGCTGATGGTGGTGTGCAATCCGAAGGTGACGGCATCGACCCAGATATTGCGATGGGTGATCTGGACGCCCTTCGGGCGGGCGGTGGTGCCGGAGGTGTAGTTGATGGTGGCGGTGGCCGCTTCATCCGGTTCCCACGGCCGCGGCACCGATCCAGGGGCGGCGTAGAGGTCGGTATCGGCACCGAGTACGAACGTGTGCTCACACTCGACGCCGGCGAGCGAGTCCGCGAGCTCCGGGTCCACGTACAGGACGCGGGCGCCGGAATCCTCGACGATGTAGCGCACCTCTTCCGGGCGCAGCCGGAAATTGATCGGCACCAGCACCCGGCCCCATCCGCTCACACCGTAGAAGGAGGTCAGCAGCCGGCTCGAGTTGTGGGAGACGATCGCGACCCGTTCACCGGTGCCGATACCGAGTTCGTCGAGCCGGGCCGCCTGTCTCCGGGCCAGGTCGGCGACCTCGGCGTAGGTGGGCGACCCCTGGGAGGGTGCCGGCTGGGCGGGTTCGTCGATCACCCCGATCCGGTCGCCGTAGACGGTTTCGGCGCGATCGAGGAAGTCGGAGACAGTGAGCGGGACGAACATGGTCCTCCTACGGATCGTGCGTACCCGGGAGGCGATACCGCGGACCTTCCCGGTCCGACGATTGTCTCCCCGGACCGGTGGCGGGCGGGCCGGAATTCCGCGGCGGCGACAACTGCCTCACGAGTCCCGCGGGCCCAGAGCCTGGCGGGCCTCGTCGTGGAGCACGTCGAGCAGTTCCTGCTCGAGTGCGACGAACTCGGGAGCCGCGATCATCGACAGTTCCCGCGGCCTCGGGAGATCGACGCGGACCTCGCGGCGCACGGTGGCCGGTCGCGCCGACAGCACGACAACCCGATCCGACAGGTAGACGGCCTCGCGGATATCGTGGGTGATCATCAGCACCATCCATCGGTACCGCTGCCAGACGTCTTGCAGCCAGGACTGCATCTCGGTGCGCGTCAGCGAATCGAGGGCGCCGAAGGGTTCGTCCAGCAACAGCAGTTCACGGTCCTGGACGACGGTGCGCAGCATCGCCGCCCGCTGCCGCATCCCCCCGGACAGCTGGGACGGGCGGGCGTCCTCGAAGCCGGACAATCCGAAGACGGGGAACAGTTCGCGGGCCCGGCGCCGGGCTTCTTCCTTCGGCACACCGCGAACCAGCAGGCCCAGGATGGTGTTGTCGAGGACCGTGCGCCACGGGAACAGCAGATCCTTCTGCGGCATATAGGCACAGTGCGGCGCGGTCGGCTCGCCCTCACCGGGGCCGAAACGAATACCGCCGGAGTCCGGGGTATCCAGACCGGCGAGCATCGCGAAAACGGTGCTCTTACCGCAGCCGCTCGGGCCGATGACGGAGACGAACTCACCCGGCTGCGCGGTGAACGAGACCCCGGCCAGCACCTGCCGGGCCGGGCGACGGCGGCCGGGCTGCGGAAACGACTTGGTGAGGGAGTCGACGACGATCCGGTCACCGCGTGGATCGGTCACCGCGCACTCCTGTTCCCGGCCCGCGCCCACGGGGCGACGAGACGTTCGACCGCGAAGGTCAGCAGATAGAGACCGATGCTGAGCAGGGCCGTGACCAGCACCGCGGCCAACACCAGATCGGTGCGGAACGAATTCTTCTGCAGGCTCATATAGATGCCCAGACCCTCGGTCGCACCGACGTACTCGGCGAATACGGCACCGACGACCGCGTAGGTGATTCCGATCCGCAACGCCGTGAAGAACCGCGGCAGCGCCGACGGCAGCCGTACATAGCGGAAGACCTGGCCGCGCGAGGCTCCCATACTGCGCAGCAGGGAACCGGCGTCCCGGTCGGCCGCGGCGAACCCTTCGATCAGCCCGATCGCCATCGGGAAGAAGGTGACCAATGCGACCACGAGAACCTTCGGCAGCAGTCCGAAACCGAACCAGATCACCATCAGCGGCGCTATCGCGATGATCGGCAGGGTCTGGGAGGCGACGAACAATGGGACGAAGGCGCGGCGCAGCCACGGCGAGAAATCGACCACGACGGCCAGTAACCAGGCCAGGCTCAGGGATACCGCGAAACCGGTCAGCGTGACCTGCAGGGTGGCGGCGGCGTGGGTGCCGATCTCGTCGCGGTGTGCCCAGCCCTGCCGCACGACCCGCAGCGGTGACGGGAGCAGTTGCGGGCGGATTCCGCTGATCTCGACATAGAACTGCCAGAACGCGACCAGCACCGCCACCGTCAGCACCGACGGCACCACCCGGCGGATCCCCGCCGATCGCGAGGTGTGGGCGCCGGTGGCCCGACCGGCCCCCGGCGGCATATCGCCTACGGGATCACCGAGCGGGGGCGAGGTAGTCATTGGTGAAATACCCCGACCAGTCGGGCTCCTCGGTCAGCGGTGCGCCGTCGGGGCCGGAAAGCAGCCCCTTCTCGTACAGGAAGCCGGAGTTCGCCGCCCACTGTTCGCGGGTCTGGGCGCCCACCCGGCCGTCGGTGTCCTTCATGAATTGGCCGGCGAGCATGCGCTGGCTCTCGAACACCAGGCTCTCGTCGTTGAAGGCGCCGGGGTTGGCGTCGATGAGGTCCCGGGCGGCGGCGTCCGGATCGTCCGCGGCGAACTGGTATCCGCGTTGCAGCGCCCGGACGAACTTCGTGGCGCGATCCGGGTTCGCCTCCAGCCAGTCCTCGTTGCCGTCGATCACGATGGCGTAGGCGTCGGGGAAGCCGAAATCGGTGTACCGGAAGTACTTCATCGGGGTGCCGTGGTGCTCGGCCTCGATACCCTCCCAGCCGAGATAGGAGACGGTGAAGTCGGCCTTGCCGGAGTAGACCGCCTCGTAGGCCGAGGTACCGAGGGTGACGGAGGTGAAATCGCCGGTGCCGCCGTCGTTGCGGATCACCTGCTGGAGCGCCTCCACCTCGCCGGGATCGCCGAACCCGGCGTAGGTTTTGCCGTCGAGGTCTTTCGGACTCGCGATATCGGCGCGGTCGGCCTTCACCCCGATACCTGTCGCCCAGTGGCGCAGTGGCGCGAGTACTGACAGGGTGTGCGCGCCGGACGCCCGCGAGAAGGTCGACGAATTATGTGTGCTCACACCGAATTCGGCGTTGCCGGCATCGATGACCGTATCGACGGCGGTGTTGTTGTACGGCAGGACCTGGACGTCCAGACCGGCGTCGGCGAAGTAGCCGCGTTGCAGTGCGACGAACAGTCCGGTGTGGTTGGTGTTCGGCGTCCAGTCCAGCGCGAATCGGATGGTCTGCCCCTGGTCGGCGCCGGAACAGGCGGTGAGCGCGGACAGCACCGCCACCGCGGCGACGGCGCACGCGAGCGCGCGGCGCAGGCGGCCGTTCATCCGGCGGGCCAGGGCTGCGGATGCAGGGCGGTGTCCCAGAACATCAGTTCGTAGCGGGTGGCGATGACGAACGCCGTTTCCATCGCTTCCCGGTCCCGTGCGCTCGCCGCCGCGGCCGCCGCGTCCACCAGCGACCGGGCCGCGGCCGCGGACTCCTGGAACTCCTCGGCGCCGTAGGTGGCCACCCACTGCGCGTAGGGGTGCTCGGGGTCGGCGGCGAGGACCTCGGCCGCCTTGGCGGCCAGGTCGCGGCCCACCTCGGCGTAGATCCAGAAACACGGCAGCGCCGCCGCCGCGCCCACGGCGTAGGACTCGGTGGCGGCGGTGGCGATCAGATAGGAGATATAGCCCAGGCAGGCCGTCGAATGCTCCGGCTCACCCTCCCGGGCCGGAATCCGGCCGCCGGTGAGGAGGTCGTGGTGCAGGGCCGATTCGACGGCGACCGCCGAACCGGCCGACTGCGCCCAGAACTGCGCGGTCTCCGGATCGGGTGATTTGGCCGCCAGCAGGGACAGAGTCTTCGAGTATCCGGCCAGATACAGCGAGTCCTGCTCGACATAGGTGCGGAACACCTCGAGCGGCAGCGTGCCGTCACCGAGCCGGCGCAGGAACTCGAGGTCGTCGATGGCGCCGCGCAGGTCCTTCGTCCGATCCCACAGGTAGTCGGTGAATCTGGCGGTTTCGGAGGATTGCGCGCGCAAAACCGGGACATCCCTTCGTCAGCATTACCTGAACAGGTTCTCGGGTCTCATCTCAGCCCCACTGGTGTGGAGCACCCCGTGTCGGAACGATTCCGACCATATCAGTGGTTCGCGCCCCGGTGGGCCCGCTCCCCCACCGGTCCCCGGCCGCCCCGGACCCGGCGGGTCTGTGAACAGCGGCGACTGTTCGGATCGGCTTCCGAACCTCCTCAGCGGCCGGAGAGGGCCGGTTCCACCGCCACCGACGCACCGAGTCCGACGATCAGCGCCCCGCCGGCGCCGCCGACGGCTTCCAGCCGCTTGGGCGAGCGCGCGAACCAGTCGCGTGCCGCGGCGGCGAGCAACGCCCACGCGCTATCGCTCACCAGCGCGATCACCAGGAACACCCACCCGAGCACCAGGAGTTGCAGCGGAATCGATCCGGACGCCGCATCGGTGAAATGCGGCAGCACCGCGGCGAAGAAGACGATCGCCTTCGGGTTCGTCACACCCACCACGACGCTCTGCCGGAACACCCGGCTCCCGCTCGCCGGAGGCGCGGGCGCACCCAATACCTCGCGTAACGCCTTCCGCTCCCGGATCGCCTGCACACCGAGGTGGATCAGATACAGCGCCCCCGCCACCTTCACGATCGCCATGGCCGTGGCGGACGCCGCCAGTACCGCACCCAGCCCGACTGCCACGAACAGCAACGCGATCTGCACTCCCAGGGTGTGGCCGAGCACCGAGATCAACGCCGCCCGCCGCCCCAGCGTGAGCGCGCGTCCGATGGTGAACAACACCCCGGGTCCGGGAACGATGATGAGGAGGGTGGCCGCGATGACGAAGGCGAGCAGATTGGCGGTGGGAACCATCACCGGATCCTATGCTCGCGAAGAGTTTCCGGCCGTGGATCCGCGGCCGGAAACCCGGCGCCTCAGGCGGCGGCGGGCCGATCGATCGAACCGGTGGGGTCCCGCCGGGCAATGCGATACGGGAGTGCGTACAGGTACAGCCCGGAGAAGAGGAGCAGGGCGAGCGGGATGAGCGGGAGATAGGACACCCAGACGACCGGTTCCGGGAGTGACAGTGCGACGAAGGTCGCGAGCACCGTCGCAGTGAAGGCGAGGGCGCCCCAGCGGTGCAGTTGCCGGACCCGGGGCGCCGACGAGCGAGCCGGAGACCGCCGCGATACGCCGTCGGCTCGCCGGATCGCGGCGAGATGCCGCACGTACAGGTAGAGGCCGGAGAACAGCAGCACCGCGAGCGGGGGTAACGGCAGGTAGGACACCCACACCGGCCCCTGTAGCGCCAGCGCCGCCACGGTGATAACCACGGTCGCCGTGAAGACAACCGCCAGCACGCGGTGTGTCCGCCGGACCTGCCTGTTCCAGTTCATCGCATCCTCCTCGGACCGGCTCGCGTCCTCGGCGACCTGCCGCGCGAGTTCGATGCCGACGACGCTATCGGCGGCGCTGCGACCAGCACTTCTCGATTCCTGATCAGTTGTTTGCCGGGACGAACGCGGCAGACCGGGCGGAAGTGTCGCCGCGCACCGGACGCTCGCTCCCGGCCGCGGTGAAAAGATGACCGAAGTGCGACAACCATCGTGACTTTGCCGCGACCCTTTCGTAATCTAACGGTGATCTTGTCTCCGAGCGTTACGAGTGGTCACGATTATGCCTGGTCAACATCGCAAACCGGCCCGAACACAGAAGTTCGTACCGCTGGCCGGAAGCGCCTTCGCGGCGACAGCGGTGATTGCCCTGTCGGTGATGTCCCGTCCCGGGCCGGCGCCTCAACCGGCCGCCGCGGCGGCCGTGGATTCGGCGGAGGTTCCGGCGGCCGGCCTCGGGAAGGCCCCGGAGACGGATCCCGGAGCGGCGCGGGCGGTCGCCGCCGCCGACCGGCCGCGGGAGCCCGCCAGATACGCGAAACGGCTCGCGCCCCCACCACCGCCCCCGGTCGCGTGCTCGACCGAACTCGCCGGCGCCCAGCCGCACGTGGCGCAGGTGGGCAATCTGATCAACAAGACATTCGGGGCCGACGATATCGGTGGCGCCAACGGCCGGTACGACGGTGAGCACGGCGCCGGCCTGGCGCTGGATTTCATGACGTCCGACCCCGCGCACGGCGACGCGATCGCGGATTTCGTGCTGGCCAACAAAGAACGTTTCGGGGTGACCTACGTGATCTGGCAGCAGCGCTACAACGACGGCAGCGGCTGGAGCTATATGGAGGACCGCGGAAGCCCTACCCAGAACCACTACGACCATGTGCACGTATCGTTCGATTCGGCCGCCGACGTGGCCGTGACCTGCTGACCCGATACTGCGCGAAGAATCCGGATTTGCCCGGCGCTCACGCGGGCGGAAGTAACGGAGCGGGAGCCGGTGACCGCATGAGCCTGCGGTTCGTGGCACGCAACTGCCATTCGGTGGTCGCGGCCAGCATGTACGCCCGGACGGGCGTCAACCGGCCGCATATCCGGTCCCAATGCAATGCGACCCGCTCTCCCGGTGCGGCCTCGGACAGCGCCGGGAAATCGTCGATCCCCACCGGAATCCGCCGCGTCTCGGGTGCGGCCAGCCGTAACCGGCGGCCGTCGAACTCCAGTCGAGGACTGTCGACCACGAGATGGTCGTCCGCACGCGCCCGGACCGTGCCCCAGCTGATCCGGCAGTTGTCGAGCACGCGCAGCGGCTGATCACCGCCCCGGCCGAGCAGCCGGGTCCACGGGTAGATACCGAATACATGGAAGCAGTGGTTCGGCGCCGCCTCGTCGGCCAGGGCGCCGTCGGTCAGATGGTTCCAGTAATGCCCCGCCGCCGGGCCGATCACCGCCAGCAAACCGGCGACGAAACCCGCCCGATCCAACCGTGACCCGATACCACCGCCGAGCCAATACGACTCCACCAGGCGCTCATCCAGCGGGTCACCGATACCGGTCATGCGTGACATCACCCGCAGATACGGCCACGCTCCGGTGAATGTGCGTGCGACGGCACGGATCTCCGCGGGCGACCCGTCCCGTAACGCGGTCGTTCCGGCCGGCCCGCAATAACCGAGCCGGTTGGGCTCGGCGGCGAACCTCGCGAATATCTCCGCGCCCCGCGCGTTCACGGATCCACCGGAACTTCGGGCTGCCAGCGTCGTTCGACATCGCCCAGACGCCACACCGCGATCGCCACCGCCCAGGTGAGCACGAACAGCCCGACGATGATGAAGCCCATCGCACCGAGGTCGAGAGCACCGACCCAGGCCAGCGGGCCGGTGGTGAGGTCCAGTTTCTCGGTCATGATCGAGATGATCTCCTGGGCGCCGATCAGCAGCGCCACCGCGACCGACAGTCCGGTGACCACGATGTTGTAGTAGATCTTGCGCACTGGCCGGGCGAACGCCCAGCCGTAGGCGTAGTTCATGAAGGTGCCGTCCAGCGCGTCGAACAGCGACATGCCCGCCGAGAACAGCACGGGCAGTACCAGAATCGTGTACCAGGGCAGATCGGTGGCGGCGGCGCCACCCGCGATGACCAGCAACCCGACCTCGGTGACGGTATCGAAGCCGAGCCCGAACAGCAGGCCGACCGGATACATCTGCCACGGCTTGCGCACGGCACGCATCAGCGGGCCGAACATCCGGTTCAGCGCGCCCCGGTCGTCCAGGCGGCGTTCGAGTTCGGCCTCGTCGTAGCGGCCCTGCCGCATCCCGCGGAAAACCCGCCAGATCCCGATCAGCGAGACCAGATTCAGCAACCCGATGAGAATCAGGAAGGTACCGGAGACGCTGGTGCCGAACACACCGGTCCACTGCTGCAACCGCGAATTCTCGTTCTCGAGGTTGGCGGCGAGCGCTTTCACTCCGGCCGCCAGCAGGGCGACGAGCGCGAAGACGATGGTGGAATGACCGAGCGAGAACCAGAACCCGACCGACATGGGTTTCTGGTTCTCGGCGACGAGTTTGCGGGTCGTGTTGTCGATGGCGGCGATATGGTCGGCATCGAACGCGTGCCGGACGCCGAGGGTGTAGGCGGTGATACCGAGGCCGACGCCGAAAACCGCGCCGTCGACCATATAACCGCCGGGCACCACCAAGAACAGCAGTGCGCCGAATCCGATCAGGTGCAGCGCCAGGATGGCCAGGCCCATACCCGCGACGCTGCGCCGCTGCGCCGCCTCGAGATCCGACCATCCGGCCCGTACGGCCGCCGCCGATACCCCCACGTGGGCACCTCTTTTCCATCCCGGCGACGGACCGGACGGTCCGCCGTGTCAACAGATTCGCGGTAACTGCTCCCCTGCGGGAAGATCCACCACCCGGGTGCCGCCCAGCGCGGTCCGCGCGACAACCATTCCCGGATGTTCCGCCACGCAGACGCCGATCACCGCGGCACGGGCCCCGAGCGGATGCGCACGCATCGCCTCCAGCACTCGCTCCGCGTCACCGGGCGGCACGAAGGCGATCAGTTTGCCCTCGTTGGCGACGTAGAGGGGATCGAGCCCGAGAAGCCCGCAGGCATCACGCACCGCGGCGGGCACCGGCAGCACGGTTTCGTCCAGTGCGACCCCGATATCGGCGGCGCGAGCGATCTCGTTCACCGTGGCGGCCACTCCGCCGCGGGTGGGATCACGCAGAGTGTGCACATCCGCCCCGGTCGCCAGCATCGCGGCCACCAGCCCGTTCAGCGGCGCGGTATCGCTGAGCACGGTGGTCCCGAATTCGAGGCCCTCCCGGCAGCTCATCACCGCGATCCCGTGGACGCCGATATCGCCGCTGATCAGCACCACATCGCCGGGCCGCGCACGCTGGGGCCGGATATCGACACCCTCGTCGACCACGCCGATACCCGCGGTGTTGACGAAGATACCGTCGCCGTGACCGGCGTCGACCACCTTCGTATCGCCGGTCACCAGCTTCACGCCGGCCGCCGACGCCGCCGTGCCGACCGCCTCGGCGACCGCGGCGATCTCCGACAGGGCGGTGCCCTCTTCGAGAATGAAGGCGGTGGACAGGGCCAGCGGGCGGGCTCCGGCCATCGCCAGATCGTTGACCGTTCCGTTCACCGCGAGCTCGCCGATCGAACCACCCGGGAACACGAGCGGCTTCACGACGAAGGAATCGGTGGAGAACGCCAGCCGGGTCCCGCCGACCGTCACCACCGCCGAATCCCCCATCCCGGCGTCGGCCGCGGGACCGAAGGCCGGCAGGAACAGATGCTCGATCAGTTCGCCCGACATCGCCCCGCCACCGCCGTGGCCCATCACGATAGTGGGTGAATCACGCAGCGGTATCGGGCAGACCCACCCGTCCGCGTCGATGGTGGCCGCCCCGCTCATGTTCCGGTCCTCACGCATGGGCCACCTCCGCGGGCTGGTCCAGGCGCCGATAGAGGTAGTAGGCGGCGCACGCGCCCTCGGAGGACACCATCGTGGCGCCCAGCGGGTTGCGTGGTGTGCACTGGGTACCGAAAGCCGCGCATTCGTTGGGTTTGATCAGGCCCTGCAGCACCTCCCCCGACCGGCAGACCGACGATTCCGCGGTACGCAGATCGCCGACGGAGAACCGGTATTCGGCGTCGAAGTCGCGGTAGCGGGGCGCCAGCCGCCAGCCGCTGCCGGGGATCATCCCGATACCGCGCCAGGCCCGGTCGGTGACCTCGAAGACATCGTCCAGCATGGCCTTGGCGGCCGGATTGCCCGCGTCGGACACCGCACGCGGATAGGCGTTCTCGACCTCGTGCCGGCCCGACTCCAGTTGCGCCACGGTGCGGCGGATACCTTCGAGGATGTCCAGCGGTTCGAAACCGGTGACCACCATCGGCACCTCGTACCGCTGCGCCAGCGGCGGATACTCCCGGGTGCCCATCACCGTGCACACGTGCCCGGCCAGCAGGAAGGCCTGCACCCGGCACTGCGGCGATTCCATGATCGCGGCGATCGCCGGGGGTACCAGCACATGCGAGACCAGGAGCGAGAAGTTCTCGATCCCCAGCCGCTCGGCCTGATAGACGGTCATCGCGTTGGCGGGTGCGGTGGTCTCGAAACCGATACCGAAGAAGACGACCTGCCGATCCGGGTTGGCTCTGGCCAACTCCAGGGCGTCCAGCGGCGAGTACACCACCCGGACATCCCCGCCCTCGCTCTTGACGTGGAACAGATCCTTCTTGCTGCCCGGGACGCGGAGCATATCGCCGAACGAGCAGAAGATGACTCCTGGGCGGGCGGCGATCTCGAGCGCCTTGTCGATCACTTCGAGCGGTGTCACGCACACCGGGCAGCCCGGGCCGTGGATCATCTCGATCCGGTCCGGCAGCAGTTGGTCGATCCCGTGCCGGATGATCGAATGGGTCTGCCCGCCACACACTTCCATGATGGCCCAGCGGCGGTCGGTGGTGGCCCGGATTCTCTCGAGGAGATGCCGGGCCAGTTGTGGATCGCTGAATTCGTCCAGGTATTTCATAACTCCTCCTCGGGGTCGCGCGGCCGCGTCGCTGCCTCAGGGCCACGCTGCCGCGTCTCCGGGTTCTCCTCGCCCGCCTGCGCGGCGGCGAGGGCGAAACCGTCCGCGAACTCCTCTTTCAGGACGCCGAGGTGTTCGAATTCGGCCAGGGTCTCGAGCGCGGACTTCTCGTCCAGCCGCTGGATCGCGAAGCCGACGTGGACGACGACGTAGTCGCCGATCGCCGCGTCCGGGATGTATTGCAGGCAGACGTCCTTGTGCACGCCGCCGAAGTCGACGACCGACATCAGGGTGCCGTCGCGCTCCTCGAGGCTGAGCACCTTTCCGGGAACTGCAAGGCACATCGTGTTCCTCCTCTCCGCTCAGCCCGCGGCGGCCGCGAGCACCTGCCCGAATGCGAGGCCGCCGTCGTTGGGCGGCAGTCTGCGATGGGTGAGCACTGTGAATCCGTGATCCCGCAGCAGTTGCCGGGTCGTGGAGAGCAACAGTGCGTTCTGGAAGACGCCGCCCGACAGCGCGACGATCCGGTCCGGCGCCGCGAAGGCCAGCGCGGTTTCGAGGACCGAGCGGGCGAGGGCGGCGTGGAAGCGGGCGCCGATCGTCGCCGCCGGTATCCCGGTCGCCGCGTCGGCGACCACCGCGGCGATCACCGGAGCGGGATCGATCGGCGCCGGATCCACGCCGGTATCGAGCGCGAACCGGTACGTGGTGTCACCGGGGTCCGCGCCGCGGGAGAGCGCTTCGAATTCGATGGCGGCCTGCGCCTCGTAGTCGACGATGTGGCACACCCCGGCCAGCGACGCCACCGCGTCGAACAATCTGCCGACGCTGGATGTCGGAACACATCCCAGTCCGCTGGTGAACTGGTGCGCGAGTACCGCGCGCTCCGCCTCCGGGCACGCGGCGACCGCGGCGATATCCGGCGCCCAGTCGATTCCGGCGGCCCACAGATGCGCCAGCGCCATGCGGTAGGGCCGGTGCACCGAGACATCGCCACCGGCCAGTGGCACATACGCCAGATGGGCCAGGCGCCGGTAACCCTTGTAACCGGCGGCGAGGATCTCACCGCCCCAGATCGCGCCGTCGGGCCCGAAGCCGGTGCCGTCGAACGCGATCCCCAGCACGGTATCGGTGACGCCCAGCCCGTTCTCGCCCATCACGGCGGCGATATGCGCGTGGTGGTGCTGGACCGTACGCACGGGACGGTTCCCCGCGTGCCGGCGAGCCCACTCCGTGGAGCGGTAACCGGGGTGGGTATCCGCGACCAGTTGGGTGGGTGACACCCCGGTCAGCTCCTCGAGGTGGCGTTCCGTGGCCCCGAAGGCGCGCAGCGTCGCCAGATCGTCCATATCTCCGACGTGCTGGCTCAGCCAGGCGTAGCGACCGTCGGCGACGGCGCAGACGTTCTTCAGATCGGCACCCACGGCCAGGGTCGGCGGGATCGGCGCCGGTAGCGCGAGCGGCATCGGCGCGTAGCCGCGCGAGCGGCGCACCGGCGACTCGACGCCGTCGACCAGACGGATCACCGAATCGTCGCAGGGCACCAGGATGCGGCGGTCGTGCCACAGCCATCCGTCGGCCAGTTCGGCGAGGCGGTCCCGGGCATCCGCGTCGTCGAAACAGATCGGTTCGCCGCTGCGATTGCCCGAGGTCATCACCAGCACGTTCGGGCCCACCGGATCACCGGGCAGGCCGAACAGCAACGTATGCAGCGGGGTATAGGCCAGCAGCACACCGAGATCGGGGTTGTGCGGTGCGACCGCTTCGGCCAGCGGACGACCCGCCCGCGGCAGCAGCACGATGGGCCGTTGCGGCCCGGTGAGCAGCGCGGCGGCCGCTGCGTCGACGCTGGCGATCTCCCGCGCCGCCGCAAGGTCCGGCGCCATCACGGCGAAAGGTTTGTCGCCGCGGCGTTTACGGCGCCGCAGTTCGGCGACCGCCACGGCATCGGCCGCATCGCACGCCAGGTGGTAGCCGCCGACGCCCTTCACCGCCAGGATTCCGCCGGCGCGCAGCAGTTCGCGGGCCGCGGCGAGCGGTGCGCCACCGCCCGGCCCCGCGTAGAACAGGCGGGGACCGCAGTCGGAGCAGGCGATGGGTTGTGCGTGGAAACGGCGGTCGGTGGGGTCGTGGTATTCGCGGGCACAGCGGTCGCACATCGGAAAGTCGGCCATGGAGGTGCGGGCCCGGTCGTAGGGTAACGCGGCGATGATGGTGAACCGGGGCCCGCAATTGGTGCAGTTCACGAACGGGTGGCGATAACGCCGGTCGGCGGGGTCGCGCAATTCCGCTTCGCAGTCGGCGCACAGCGCGATATCGGGGGACGCGAGGGTGCGGCCGCCACCGCGAGTGGTCCCGGCGATCTCGAATCCGGTACCGCCCCGGACCGGGATCTCGGCACGCTCCACCGATTCGACCACGGCCAGCGGCGGCGGTGCGCATCGCAGCCGCCGCTCGAATTCGTCGAGATCGGCCGGTGCGCCCTCGACCTCGATGACAACGCCACTGCTGTCGTTGGACACCCGTCCGCTCAACGCCGATTCGGCCGCGGTGGTGTACACGAACGGCCGGAAGCCCACGCCCTGCACGACGCCGCGCACCACGAACCGGCGGCGGGCCCGCTCGGCCGTCACGGCTGCTCACCGCTCCCGAGCAGACGCAGCCCGGCCATGGCCTCGGCGGCCCCCGCCTCGTCGGTCTTGTCGACCGCGAATCCCATATGGATGATCACCCAGTCACCGGGCCGCGCCGGATCGTCCTCGAGCAGGCCGATATTCACCCGGCGTTCCTCGCCGGACACGTCCACCAGCGCGATCTGCCGGTGGTATCCGTCGGGTATCCCGACCACCCGGCCGGGGATTCCGAGGCACATGATCACACCTCCTGAGGTAGGCGGAGCAGTTCGGCGACCACACCGCGTACCGCTTCTACTGCCGCGTCCACCGCGTTCTCGACCGGAGCGGACAGGCCGATCCGCTCGTCCACCGACTCGACCTGACATCCGACGATCACGGTCGGCGGTACCGTGCCGCCCAGCGCCCGGACACCGGCGAACACCGCGTCCGGGTTCATCGCGTGCGCGTCGAGCCCCATCGCGGTGGCCCCGCCGGTCTCGGCGCGCAACACCTCCACCTGCCCGGGTGTGCCACGATCGGGTACCGCGTCGACCAGGACCAGCGCGTCCCAGCCGTCGAGCAGGTCGTAGGCCAGATGCATCCCGCGGATGCCGTAGTCCACCACCCGCACACCTGGGTCCGGGTGGGCCGGCAGCCGTCGCACCACGTCGGGTCCGAAGCCGTCGTCGCCGAGGAAGATATTGCCGATCCCGGCGATCAGCACGGTATCCGTCGGCTCACCCCTCTCCTTCGGCCGGCGCTGTCGCCCCGCCGACTTTCTTGTCGTCGACCTGCCCGGTCGCCGTCTCGCCCGGCTCGTTCGCCGTGGCCTTCCGCTCGTCGTAGGGCGGCACGGGCGGTTCGCTGCCGGGAGCCGGCTCCGAGGTGAACTCGGCCTCTCGCTCGGCGGCTTCGTCGTGCGCGGAGGTCGTCTCCTCGTGCCCGAGATCACCGGATTCGCGATCGGTGGCTCCGGCCGCCGCGGTATCCGCACCGGTATCGCGGGAGCCCGGCTCGCCGCGTGCCTGCTGGGGTTCTTCCCTGGGTTCCTGCATCATGTCTCCTTCCGATCCGCCGCTACATATGCCGGATCCGCAGGTACCTCCGGAGATCCGGTACCGACCGCACGCCGAGGTAGACACCGGCTGCCGCCAGTACCGCCACCGCCGCGGTCGCGATCACTCCCACTGTCTCCATCACGAACTTCCTTTCACTTCTCGGGACCGTCGAGCGGCTCCAGTTCGTCGGGCGCGAAATAGAGATAGCGGCCGAACCATTCGTGCAGTTCGGCTGCCGGGTCGTCGTCCAGCACGACTCCGACGTGCGACTCCCCGTCGACGTCCTGGTGCACCGAGACAACGCGGGCGGCGGCGCCGTCGACGAACAGATCCTGGGCATCGGCCCGCCGGGCGGGATGCAGCCGGACCCGGCTGCCCCGGTGCACCAGCACGCCTGCCACCGCGACCGCGTCGGTATCCGGACGGACAGCGCCGTCGGCCACCGGGTCCCACCAGTCGAATCCGTCCGGTACCTCGGGTACCGGGCGTGGGCGGTCGAGCCCCGGCTCCCGCAGCACACCGTGCAGCTGCCGCATCGTGTCCGGGGATACGGAGTCGCAACGGTCGATGATGTCGGCCGCGCGCGGATCGGTCGCCCGCGCCTGTGCCTTCTCCTCGTCGGTCATCGTCATCACCCGCAGGGTCAGGATCTCGTCGATCTCGGTGGAGTCGAACAGCTCACCCGCGCTCTCCTGCGCGATCTCGGGGTGGTCGTAGAGGATGATCGGCGAGATCAGCAGCAGGCTGTGATCGCCCGGCGGGCCCGCGAGCACCGGGAAACACCGGTTCCGGGTGCAGCGGCCGACCGCCGTCGCCGCATCCGTGGGCGGATCCAGCAACGATATGAACCGTCCGTCGGCGAGCTGCCCGAGGACATGCGCACCGATCAGCGAGCGCGCGATGGCATCCTGGGGACCGCTCGCGGGCGGGCCCGTATTGCGGACCTCCGCGGTGAGCCGCAGGAACCGGCCGTCGCGCTCGGCGGCGAGCGCGAACTCGCCCGTGAGCGCCTGCCGGGTTCGCACCAGCGCCCCGACCGGCTGCCCCGCGGTATCGGTGATCTCCTCGGTATCGGTACCCTCGGGCACCGTCAGCGGCCGGACGAAGGGTTCCACTGCCGCCGGCCCCACGACGATCTCCTGCGGGACGGCCTCGTCCCAGGACAGCCACGATCGCGTGCCGGCGGCCAGTTCGGCGCGTGGACGGCCGGTGCGGTCGACCACTTGCCGCCGCTGGAGCCGGAGGAACCGGATCGTCCATGTCACCGTCGGTTCCGTTCCCGGTTCGAGCAGTAGCCCGGCCGACAGGGACGGTTCCTCGCCGAATCCGGCCGCGGCCGCGCGCGGCGGGCCCAATACGCCGAACTGCCAGCGCGAGATGTTCTTACGCGCATTCGCCCGGTAGGGGTAGAGCAGATAGCCCTCGTAGAGCACCGCGTCGGCGACCGCGCGCGCCCGGTCGAGCGCCCCGGCGTTCACGGTGACTCCTCGCTGCCCGCCAGCAGCCGGGTCACCGCATCGTCGAATCCGAGCAGGCCGTGCCCGGATTTGTAGGCGGCCAGCGCGTCGAGGGTGTCCCGGTGCAGCCGGACCCAGCCGGTGTTCGGGAAATGCGCGGCCATCAGGTCCCGCCAGACCGAGACCGGCATATCGAAGGCGTCCTCGCGATCCCAGGGAATCTGCTGGATCGCGAAGCCGCCGCTGCCTTTGATGAACACCGTCCCGCTGAACAGGAAGAGCAACGGCACCGCGCCGTCGCGCAGGGCGTGCAGGTATTTCGACCCGGTCACTTCGAAGTCGTAGGTACACGGCATCGGCATATCCACCTCGGCGCCGCCGGAGAAACCGGGAACCATGGTGGCGCAGTGCATCCAGAGGAAGGATCGCTGGGTGTCCCGCCAGCGATCACGGGCACCGAACAGGTCGGTCAGCCCCGCGCCCTCTTCGTCGGAGTACCGGCGGCGCGACGGCTGGATCCGTACCTGCGCGCGCAGGGCGATCGCGTGCACGGGTTCGTCCGCGAGCGAGGCGATACCGACCCGGGCGGACAGGATCGGCGCCGCCGAATAGGGCTGCGGACCGATCTCGAGGACCGCGAACGTCGTCGAGTACACGGGACTCATACCGCATCCCGTGCCCGGGCCGAGACCGTCGCGAAGAACTCGTCCAGATAGTCGCGCACATCCTGCCCGCCGTCGAAACCACGCCACAGCAGCCGCATCCGCCCGACGAATTCGTAGCACGCGTCGATCGGGAGCAACAGGCAACTCGCCGCGGCGGTGTCGTTCGCGGGGACGCGGATGAGCAGGGCTTCGACATCGGCGGCGAGCTCGTCCAGTTCCGGATGCCGTCGCAGGATCGTATGCCACTGCGCCAGCGGAAGTTCCGATTCGGTCGCACCCGCCGGACCCGGATAGAAGGCCACGGTCCGATCCGCGGCGGAGTTGCGGAAGAAGAAGGCCAATCCCACCGGTATCTCGAGGGCGTCCCATTCCGCCGGTCCGAGCGTGAACCCGGGAAAGGCGATGTACCGGTCGGGTACCGCTCGGTACCGCATGGTCGCGTGCTGATCCACGAACAGGAGATAGCAGCCCCGGCAGACGCACATCAGCTGCCGGCCTTCGATATCCACCACGTGCTGGTGTTCGCCGGCGATCGGTTCGGCGCACATCTCGCAGCGTTCGCCCGGGCGCGGCACGGGCGGGCGTTCGGCGGCGATCCGGCGCAGCACCCGCGATGGCGTGGTCACCCGGGCACCCCCACCGGCACGGCCACCGACAGCTCACCGGAACGCACCAGTACCGGGAGCGGTTCGAGATGGCCGTCACCATCGATTCGCGCACCGGCCCGGACGATATCGAAATGCGCGCGACAGGTCGGGCAGCGCAGTACTGCGTCGCCGACCGGGAAACCGGCCCGGCGGTGCAGTGCGGCGCCGGCGAGCGAATTCGAGCAGACCGGGCAGTGGTCGCGATAGGCGAACAGGTGCTCATCCACTCGGCAGGCCAGCACGGCGAGCCCGGCGACGGTGAATCCGCCGACCTCGCCGGGAACGAGTTCGGCGAGTTCGGGGACCGCCACCCAGCTGCCCTGCGCATGGTCGTTCGAACGCACCCGCGAGAACAGCGAATCGGCCGAGATCGGCGCCGCCGGTTCCGGTTGCGCGGCCACGGCTTCGACGGCCTCGATCTCCGGTGCCGCGGAACGCACCGCGTCTTCCACGGCCAGCTCCAGCGTCACCGACGACGAGGGGCAACTGCGGCAGCTGCCGGTGAGTTCCAGGCGGACCACCCCGGCTGTTATGCCGACCAGGGTGACATCGCCGCCGTGTGAACCGAGGTAGGGCCGCACACTGTCGAGTGCGGCCCGCACCCTGGCCTCCACGTCGTGCGGATGCAGCCCGTGGACGAGCAGCAGGCTCGCGACCAGATCATCGCGGGCCAGTCGTTCGAGGGTTCCCGCATCCAGCAGGTCGACCACGCGGGCCAATCCCGCGCCGTACAGATCGACGACTTCGCGCACCACCTGCTCGGCGCGCTCACGTGCCGCGGCACCGCCCGCCGAACTCGCCTCCAGCAGCGTCTCGATCCGGTCGCCCGCCGCACGCCACCGTTTCTCGTCGGGTGCTGTGCGGTCCTGTTCCTGCGGGGACGCGTCCACGTCGCCCTCCCGTCGCCGGTACCGATACGGGACTACTCTGGTGTGAGCGCCTGCGTCGGTGAATGCAGTTTCTGCAGGCTCTGCCCCTTACCGAGATACATGTGCACACCGCACGGCAGACAAGGGTCGAAACTGCGCACCGTGCGCATGATGTCGATGCCCTTGAAATGCTCGCGGTCGTTTTCTTCGAAGATCGGCTGCCCCTGCACCGCGTCCTCGTACGGGCCCGGTGTCCCGTAGCTGTCCCGCGGGCTGGCGTTCCACGGGGTGGGCGGATACGGGTGGTAATTCGCGATCTTCCCGTCCCGGATCACCATATGGTGTGACAGCACACCGCGTACGGCCTCGGTGAAACCGCAACCGATCCCCTCTTCGGGGACCTCGAACGATTCCCAGGTCTTCGTGTGGCCGGCCCGGATCTCCGCGAGCGCCTTCTCCGCGAAATGCAGCGCGCAGGCCGCGGCGTAGGCCTGGAAGTAGGTCCGGGCACGGTCGCGTTCGATGGTGTTGCTCCCGTACGCGGGGATCTTCCACTCCAGCGTGACCGGTCCCGCGAGCGCGGTCTTGGGCAGGTGGATCTGCACGCTGTGCCCGGTCGATTTCACGTATCCGATATCGACCAGCTCGGCCAGCGCCGTGGACCACAGCCGGGCCAGTGGACCGCCGCCGGTGTCCAGGGCGAGGTGCTCGTTGCCGTCGAACCAGCGCGGTGACATGACCCAGCTGTACTTGTCCTCCAGATCGCGTTTCTGCGGCTTCGGATTGGTGTGCTGGTTCCAGGGGTGCCGCCGGTCCACCGGATTGCCCAGCGGATCGGTGGCCACGAATGTCTCCTGGTCGGTCCAGTCCTCGTAGTAGGAACTGCCCAGCAGGATGCGCAGGCCCAGATTGATATCGACCAGGGAGGTCGTGATCAGCTTGCCGTCCACCACCACCCCCGGCGTGACGAACATCTTGCGACCCCAGTCCTCCATGTCCCGGTAGGAGAAGTTGCAGAACTCGGGGTCCTGGAACGAACCCCAGCAGCCCAGCAACGTGCGCCGCAGACCCACCTTGTCGTAGCCGGGTATCGCGTCGTAGAAGAAGTCGAACAGATCGTCGTGCATCGGCACGACCTTCTTCATGAACTCGACGTAGCGCATCAGCCTGGTCATGTAGTCGGTCATCAGTTGCACGGTCGCCACCGTCCCCGGGCCGCCGGGGTACAGCGTCGACGGGTGCACATGCCTGCCTTCCATCAGGCAGAACATCTCGCGGGTGTACCTGCTCACCTGCAGGGCCTCCCGATAGAACTCCCCGGTGAACG
The DNA here is from genome assembly GCF_040638875.1 of Nocardia sp. NPDC024068. Classification (NCBI taxonomy): domain Bacteria; kingdom Bacillati; phylum Actinomycetota; class Actinomycetes; order Mycobacteriales; family Nocardiaceae; genus Nocardia; species Nocardia sp. NPDC024068. The sequence goes on from NZ_JBEZYU010000019.1 coordinate 60,416, forward strand.
GGTTGAGTGCGCGCATGATGTCGGCGATCGTGCGGTAGCCGTGTGCCTGCGCCTGCGGTGCCTCGGTTCGCTCGGCCACCGCGAGCACCCCGGGATTGGTCTCGGCGACCATCTTCTCGCAGAAATCCACACCGACCAGGTTCTCCTGGAAGATGTTGTGGTCGAACATGTACTCGGCCGCCTCACCGAGGTTGACGATCCATTCGCCCAGGTGTGGCGGCTGCACTCCGTAGGCCATGTTCTGGCAGTAGCAGGAGCAGGTCGCGTGGTTGTCGCCGCAGATACCGCAGATACGGCTGGTGATGAAATGGGCGTCGCGCGGATCCTTACCGCGCATGAATACCGAGTAGCCACGGAAGATCGACGAGGTGCTGTGGCACTCCACGACTTCGTTGTTGTCGAAGTCGATCTTCGTGTAGATACCGAGACTGCCGACGATGCGGGTGATCGGATCCCACGCCATTTCGACGAGGCTGTCCGGTTCGATCGTCCGATGCGACGGTTCGGGAATGATCTGTGTCATCGCCGGACCTCCTACCAGGTTCGGGTCGCGCCGGTCTCGAGCTTGTCGCCCCTGTGCCGCCAGCGTGGCTCTTTGTCGACGGTACGACCGGTGATGTGACGGAGGCTGCGGACCACCGATCCATAGAGTCCCGAGGCGGCGGAGGACAATTTCCCACCGGGCGGCTCGTCCATGAACGGCATGAATTTGTCGGGGAAGCCGGGCATGGTGCAACCGATGCAGATACCGCCCACGTTCGGACAGCCGCCCACACCGTTGATCCAGCCCCGTTTCGGTACGTTGCATTTGACCACCGGGCCCCAGCACCCCAGTTTCACAATGCATTTCGGTGACCCGTACTCGGTGGCGAAGTCGCCCTCCTCGTAGTAGCCGGCGCGGTCACAACCTTCGTGCACGGTCGCGCCGAACAGCCATTTGGGGCGCAGCGCCTCGTCGAGCGGGATCATCGGAGCCTGGCCGGTGGCGGTGTAGAGCAGGTAGGTGAGTGTCTCCGACAGGTTGTCCGGATGGATGGGGCAGCCGGGGACGCACACTATGGGGATATCGGCCTTGCTCTTCCAATCCCAGCCGAGATAGTCGGGCACGCCCATGGCACCGGTCGGGTTACCGGCCATCGCGTGGATACCGCCGTAGGTCGCGCAGGTTCCGACTGCCACGACGGCCGTGGCCTTCGGGGCGAGACGATCCAGCCATTCGCTGGTCGTCAGGGGCTGACCGGTGGCGGGATCGTTGCCGAATCCGCACCAGTAGCCTTCCTCGTGCAATTGCTCGTTGGGTATCGACCCCTCCACGACCAGCACGAACGGGTCCAGTTCTCCACGGTCTGCCCGGAAGAACCATTCGAGGAAATCGTCGGCCCCGCCGTTGGGACCGCACTCGAAGTCGATGAGCGGCCAGTGCACCGCGACTTGGGGTAGACCGGGTAACGCGCCGAGGGCGATTTCTTCGATACTGGGCTGGGTGGCGGCGGTCAACGCCACCGAATCGCCATCGCAACTGAGGCCGGCGTTGATCCACAGCACGTGGATCAAAGTCTCTTCAGCTCGGACCGCTTCCTGGGTTGGCATGTACTGCCACCTTCCGGAGTCGAAGCGGAGGATGACCGTTCCGGCTCGTATCTCACGGATTTGTGACGCCGATCACAACAGTCTAGACGGGGCCGATCGCACCCTCAAGGCTCGCCGCGACAGCCCGGCGCTGTTCCCCCAGCCATTCGTACCAGCGATCGAGCCCCGCACCGGTGGTGACCGATATCGGCAGGATCTCCACGCCGGGGTTCACCGCGTGGGCGTACTCGGTACAGGCGGCGAGATCGAATTCGACATACGGCAACAGATCCGTCTTGTTCACCAGCACCAGACCGGCGGCAGCGAACATATGCGGATACTTCAGCGGTTTATCCGTTCCCTCGGTCACCGAGATCATCACGACCTTGCGGCGCTCCCCCAGGTCGAACAGCGCCGGACAGACCAGGTTGCCGACATTCTCGACGAACAACACGGTGCCGGGGCCGGGATCGAGCGCGTCCAGCGCGCGGCGCGTCATCTCGGCGTCCAGATGGCAGCCCGCCCCGGTGTTGACCTGCACGGATCGGGCCCCCGTCGCGGCGATCCGCTCCGCGTCCAGCAAGGTCTCCTGATCACCCTCGATCACCGCGATCGGAGTATCGGGCAGTGCCCGGATCGTCCGCTCCAGCAGTGTGGTCTTTCCCGCTCCCGGGGAACTGGTCATGTTCAGCGCCAGGATTCCGCGGTCGTGCAGCCACTCACGATTGTGCTGGGCGAGATGATCGTTCTTGGCCAGCACCTTCTGCTCCAGCGACACCGTTTCGGTCAGCGGCGGGTGCGCGTGGTCACCCTCGTCGTGCCCGTGTGGGTGTTCGTGATCGTGCGGGTGATCGTGACCGTGCGGGTGCTCATGCCGCGACGGCCCCTCGCGCCCGATGACGGTCACGCCCGCCGTATCTTTCCCGCATCCGCAGGTTGCGCACATTCCCGGCTCACTTCCATCGATCGGATTCGGAGTTCCCGGCCCGCTCTGATCTCCACATCGGCACTTCCACACCGGCAGAGCAGGACCAGATCGGTCACGCTGAAGTCGGCACCGCAACCGCGACAGTGCGCGGCGCCCGGTACCGACCGCAGGTCCAGACTCGCACCCTGCGCGAGCGTGCCCTCGGCGACGAGATCGAAACAGAAGCGCATCGCGTCCGGCACCACCGCGGTCAGAACACCCACGTCGACCGTGACAGCGTGGACCCGCCGCCCGGCCGCGTGCTCACAGACAGCGTCGACGACACTCTGTGTCAGGGCGAGTTCGTGCATGTCATCTCGGCTCGTCGACGGACGCCTGTGATGCTACTCGCGATACCTTTCGGCTATAAGAGGAAACAGCGACCGCGTGTCATGGGTTTGGCGACACTGTCCACAGCCGCACCACGCTGCCTTCTCCGCCGGTGGCGTACGCGGTCGCTGTGCCGGACGAACTCGCACGACCGCTCAGCGGGGGCTGCCGGCGGTATCGTGCGGCGGCGAAACCGCCGGCCCGCCGACCCCGCACTGCGGCAGGCAGTCGACGTGGCCGAGATCGGGTTCGCGCCGCGGCGTCCGCAGCAGCACCGCGGCCAGCAGCGCGCCGGTGAGCAGCAGTCCGGCGCAGATCCACATCGCGACGGTGAAACCGGAGTCGAAGGCGGCCGGATCGTCCAGGGCCCCGGAGATACCGGCCAGACCCGGCAACGCGGCCACCGCGAGCAGTTGCGCCGTCCGGGCGACGGCGTTGTTCACCCCCGAGGCGATACCCGCCGCACTCGCCGGAACCGCCCCGAGCACCGCGCCGGTGAGCGGGGCGACGAGCACCGACAGCCCGAGTCCGAAGACGAGGACGCCCGGCAGCACGTCGACCGGGTAGGACGCGTCCGGACCGATACGCAAGAGCAGCACCAGACCGCCGGCGGCGAGGATCGGCCCGCAGGTCATCGGCAACCGGGGCCCGTGCCGCTGCGCCCACCGGCCCGACGGCGCGGAGAGCAGCAGCATCAGCAGGGTCAACGGCACGGTGGCGACGCCCGCCAGCAGCGGCGAATAGCCCGCCACCACCTGCAGTTGCAGCACCAGCAGGAAGAACACCCCGCCCAGCGCGGCGTAGACCGCGAGCGTGACCAGATTGGCCGCGGTGAACACCCGCGACGCGAACAACGAGGGCGGCACCAGCGGATGGTCACTGCGCAGTTCGATCACCACGAACGCGGCGAGCAGCAGCAGTCCGGCGACCACGAGCAGCGCCACACCGTCGATCAGGCCCAGGGTCAGGGCGCCGAGCGCGGCCGCGATGACCAGCGCTCCGGGCAGATCGAGCCGGGTGGCGGCATTCGGGTCACGGCTCTCCGGTACATGCCGCAGTGCCACCAGCAGCACGACCAGCACCAGCGGCACGTTGATGAAGAAGATCGCGCGCCAGCCCGCCACCTCGATCAGCCAGCCCCCGAGAAACGGCCCGAACGCGCCGGATACCCCGCCGAACCCCGACCACAGGCCGATGGCCGCACCCTGGTCGCGATGGTCGATCGAGGAGGAGATGAGGGCCAGACTGCCCGGCGTGAGCATCGCGCCCGCCACCCCCTGCAACACTCGCGCGACCACCAGCATCTCGATATTGATCGCCGCCCCGCACAGCAGGGAGGCCGCGGCGAAACCCACCGCGCCGGTGAGGAACACCCGGCGCCGGCCGAACCGGTCGCCGAACGAACCGCCGAGCAGGATGAAGGACGCGAGCGTGAGGGTGTAGCCGTTGACCGTCCACTGCAACCCCGCCACATCGGTACCCAGCGATTCGCCGATCCGGGGCAGCGCGATATTGACGACGGTCGCGTCCAGCGACGCCACCGACGACCCGAGAACCGTGGCCAGCACGATCCAGCGGCCGGTGGCCGTGCCGAGCCGGGGCAGCTCAGTGGTGCTCACCCCACCGAACATACGGATCGGTGCGGACCACGAGTCCGCGACACGGTGACGAGAGGGAACACCGGATCGGAATGCCGGTTCTCGTCCGGTGAGCGGTCACCGTCACGCGAGGCGGCACAGCGTCTTGCCCGTGGTGGCGCCGGCGAGCATCGCGGTCAGGGCCGTCGCCGCCTGCTCGATCCCGTCGAAAACCGACTCGCGGTGTACCAATCGCCCGGCGGCCAGGTGATCGGCGATCTCGTCGCGCATCCGCTCCTGGAGCCGAGTGAAGGACCCGGCCCGGAAACCGCGCATCCGCAGTCCTTTCGCCACCATGGTGAACAGATTCGGCGGGCCGGGCGGTGTGCTGCCGTCGTAGCCGGACACCGCGCCGCACAGGGCGATCCGGCCCGCCGGGCGCAGGGCATCCAGCGCCGCGGTCAGATGATCGCCGCCGACATTGTCGAAATAGGCGTCGATACCGGTGGGCGCGAGATCGGCGAGGGATTCGGCGAGAGCGGGTGCATGGTAGTCGAAGGCCGCGATCCCCAGTTCGTCACGCAGATAGGCGACCTTCTCCGGACTGCCCGCCGAACCGAGCACGGTGGCCCCGCGCAGGGCCGCGAGTTGCGCCGCCAGCGCACCCACCGCTCCGGCGGCCGACGATACCCAGACCGTATCCGCCGCGGTCAGTTCGAGGATCTCGACCAGACCCACATAAGCGGTGAGGCCCGCGCTGCCGAGCGGACCGAGGAACCACTGCGGCGGCAGGCCACCGGTGTCGATCCGGGCCGGAGCCCCATAACCGCCTATGGTCTGCGCACAGGTCCCGACCACCGCGTATTCGCGATAGCCGAGAGTATGTGACACCAGATCGCCGAGGGCGTAGTCCGGATTGCGGGTCTCGGCGACGATCCCGAGAGCGAGACCGGTGAGTGCGTCGCCCGGCCGCAGCGGTGGCAGGTATCCGTCCGGGGTGGTCGCGGCGAGCCGGATACGGATCGACGGGTCGATCGAGAGCCAGGTGTTGCGCACCAGCACCTCGCCCGGGCCCGGTACCGGGACGGGTTCGTCGATCAGGGCGAGATCGGTGGCGCTCAGTTTCCCGGCCGGTCGGCGGGCCAGGCAGAGCCGGCGATTCATCGTGGTTCTCCTCGGCTGGTTCGGCCGGTCGGGCGGCGCCCCGGGGCAGCGTGATCAGCGCGCGAAGTCGACTTCCGGCGTTCGTGCGATGAGCAGGCGGCGTACCGCACCGGCGGAATCGAGTTGCGCGGTCGCGTTGAACGAAGCCTCGAACACACCGTCCCGGGTCGTGCGGCCCAGCACGAGTTCGTATTCGCCGATCACCGCGCCGATATCGATGTGATGGACCAGCGTGCTCTTCTCACGCTGCGCCAGATACGCCACCAGACCTTCGCGGTCCCCGACGAATTCGGCACTCTTGCCCGCGCCCTGGGAGAACTGCACCGACATGGTGAAATCGCCGGAGATCATGCCCAGCACCCGATCGGGATCGTCGGAATCCATATACCCGAACCACCGGGCGAGCACCGGCACCTCCGTGGTCACCGCTGTTCTCCTTCGTTCGAGGGCCGGGGTACGAGTGGGAAATCCGCGCTGAAGCTGACCTGGTAGCGGTCGACCAGACCGGCCGCGTCCAGATGCATCGCCGATACGAAATAGCCGGTGGTCACGGTGTCGTTCTCGGTGACGGCGCCGTGGGCGAACTGGATGTCCCCGTCCGCGGCCACCCGCAGCAGGACGTGTTTGCGGTTCACCGGCGGCCGGCCGTCGAGATAGTCGAACATGGCCGAGCGCCCGCGGTCCCGGTTGACTCCGGTGGGCAGAACCATCGCGAAGTCCACGTCCTCGGCCAGCAACGCCACCGCGTCGCGCAACCGGCCACTGTCGACCGTGGCGTAGTAGTCCTCGATCACGTAACTCATGAAATGAACTTAGTTCAGCAAAGTGCTTCTTGTCGAGAGCACGAACCGCTACGCTCGAGTTAACCGAATTGAACTCAAGTCAACCGGAGAATCATGCCCTCCACCTCAGCATCCGTCACCGAAGCCCCGTGGCCGCGGGCGGAACCGGCGGCTCTCACCCCCACACCGGAACAAGAACAACTACGCGAAACACTGCGAGCACTACTCGCGAAGCACAGCGGAATCGACCAGGTCCGCGCGGTCGCCGAATCCGGCACCGGATACTCCGACCGGCTGTGGACCCACCTCGTCGACGATATGTCGGTGACCACCCTCGCCGTCCCGGAAGAATTCGGCGGGCTCGGATACGGCACCGCCGAATTGGCCGTCGTGCTCGAGGAATGCGGGCGGGCACTGGTCTGCGAACCCGTCCTGCATTCGGCGGTACTCGGCGCCCAGGCACTGCTCACGGCCCCGTCCGATACCGCCGACTTTCTCCCCGATGTACTCGCCGGCCGGTTACTCGCCACGGTGAGCACGCTCGGCACCGGCACCGACGAGCTCCATGCCCGCCTGGACGCCGACGGCTGGCACGCCGACGGAACGATCACGCATGTACCGTGCGGAGCGACCGCCGATATCGTGGTGGCCTCGGCGGATACACCCGATGGCCGCCGGCTCTTCGCCCTGCGACCCGGGCCCACCACCGAGCGCAGGACACGCGAAGTCCTCGACCCCACCCGCCGCCGGGCGGATCTGATCGTGCGGGACTGCCCGGCCGTGGCGCTGACCGCCCCGGAAGCGAACGCGGCGGCAACCGCCCGTCTGCACGATCTCGCCGTCCTGGCCACAGCCTGCGAGAACACCGGGATCGTCGATCACCTGCTGGAGCTGACCGTCGGCTACGCCGGTACGCGACATCAGTTCGGGCGCCCGATCGGGTCTTTCCAGGCGGTCAAACACCGGCTGGCCGATCTACTCGTCCTGCTGGAGCGTGCGAGATCGGCCTCCCGATACGCCGCCGCGCTCCATGCCGAGGATCCCGGATCGGCACGGCTGGCCATCGCGGTGGCGGGCGCCGTATGCACAGAAGCGGCGGTGCAGGCGGCGTCCGAAGCGGTGCAGCTACACGGTGGCGTCGGCTTCACCTGGGAGCATCCCGTGCACTCCTATCTCCGTCGTGCACTCGGAAACGAAGCGGCACAAGGCGATTCGCGGACCCATCGCGCGCGTATCGCCGACTTGATCGGCGTGTGACGGACCGGAAACCGGTGCCGGAATCCGTATTGACGCGGTCGGCGCCGTCGAGTACAACTGAAGTGAATCCAGTTCAATAACTGACAGTGAAAGAGGCCCCGAGATGGTTGACACCGACCACATCGTCCTGGAGAAAGACGGCGAGATCGCGCGTGTCTGGCTCAACCGCCCGCACAAGAAGAACGCGGTCACCGTGGAGCTGCTGCACCGCCTCGACGAGATCATCGTGGAGGTCGACGACGACCCGAACCTCAAGGTCCTGGTGCTGCGGGGCCGGGCCAATACCTTCTGCTCGGGCTTCGACCTGGACGAACTGCGGGAGAACTACGTCGGCAAGACCAACGCGATGGATGTCGCGGTGCTCTCGGCGAAGGTCTGCGATCGGCTCTACTCCATGAACACCCCCTCGGTCGCGGTGCTGGAGGGATACGTCACGGCGGGCGGCTTCGAATTGATGATCTCCTGCGATTTCGCGGTCGCCGCGGACGACGCCAAGATCGGCGATTTCCACATTCGCCGCGCCCTGTTCGGTGGCGCGGGCCCGATCTACCGCCTGCCCCGCATGATCGGCATCCGCAAGACCAAGGAACTGATGCTCACCGGCAAACTGCTCTCGGGCAAGGAAGCCGAGGACTTCGACCTGATCAACGCCTCCGCGCCCGCCGCCGAACTCGACGCCCTGGTGGCCGATTTCATCGCGCCGATCATCGACAAGAGCCCGTTCGCCATGAAGCTCACCAAGATGACCATCGACCGTGGCCTGGACGCCGATATCCAGTCGCTGATGGTGATGGAACACCTGGCGGTCGGCAACGCCCTGCAATCCGAGGACGCCCGCGAGGGTGTCAACGCCTTCCTGGAGAAGCGCGAACCCAAGTGGGTCGGCCGCTGACTCATCCACCGGTAGAACGCTTTCGGAAGGAACGATATGGGTGAGCAGGCGAATCCCGTACTGGAAGGCAGCAGATGCCGGGAGTGCGGCACGGTCGGATATCCGGCGAGCGTGATCTGCGCGCGATGTGCCCGGCCGACGGCCGACCCGCTACCGCTGAGCGGTGAGGGGGTGGTCTGGGCGCATACCGTCCAGCGGTTCCCGCCGAAATCGCCACCGTATGTCGTTCCCGCCGAAGGCTTCACCCCGTACGCGGTGGGCTATGTCGAACTCCCCGAGGGGATCAAGATCGAGGCGATTCTCGACTGCGACGATTTCGCGGCCCTGGACCGGGCGCCGGTGCGGCTGGTCGCGGTCACACCGGTCCCCCGGTTCTCCACCACATCGACCCGGCAGAGCGAGGACCGGTGACAGAACAGGTTTCGATCATCGGCAGCGGACTGTCGCGTTTCGGCCGGCAACCCGGGGTCAGCGGCCGGCAGATGGCGGTGGCGGCGATTACGGCGGCGGTGGCCGACGCCGGGCTGACCTGGCCCGATATCCAGGTCGCCTTCGGCGGCAGCGATGGTTCCGGATTGGCCGACACCCTGGTCGCGGAACTCGGTTTCACCGGAATCCCGTTCACCAACGTGAAGAACGGCTGCGCCACCGGCGGCAGCGCACTGTTCTCCGCCGTCAACGCGGTACGTTCCGGGGCCGCGGAGATCGCCTTGGCGGTCGGCTTCGACAAACATCCGCGTGGCGCTTTCGATCCGGACCCGGCCGACTGGGGCCTGCCCGAGGGGTACGGTTCGGCCGGGCTCATGGTGACGACCCAGTTCTTCGGCGCCAAAATCGGCCGCTATCTGCGCGAACACAATATCTCCCCCGCGACGCTGGCCAAGGTCGCCGAGAAGGCCTACCGCAACGGCAGCCGCAACCCCAACGCCTGGCGGCGCGAACCGATATCGGCGGAACAGATCGCGGCTGCGGAGATGGTGAACGATCCGCTCACCAAGTTCATGTTCTGCTCGCCCGGCGAGGGTGGTGCGGCCGTGGTCGTCGCGAGCGCGGCTGCCGTCCGCCGGCTCGGCGGCCGCCCGGTGCGGTTGCGGGCGATCAGTCATCGCACCCGCCGGTTCGGATCGTTCGAGGTCTTCAGTCCCGCGGTGCAGGGCACCGGGGAACCGACCAGTGTCAGCGCCGATGCGGCCGGGGCGGCCTTCGAACTGGCCGGTATCGGCCCCGGCGAGATCGATATCGCCCAGCTCCAGGACACCGAGAGCGGTGCGGAGATCATGCATATGGCCGAATGCGGGTTCTGTGAGCACGGCGCGCAGGAGGAGATGATCGCCGCGGGCGCCACCGAAATCGACGGCTGGTTACCGATCAACACCGACGGCGGCTGTATCGCCAACGGCGAACCCATCGGCGCCTCCGGGCTGCGGCAGGTGCACGAGATCGTCACCCAGCTGCGGGGCGAGGCAGGCGACCGACAGGTACGCAACACTCCGCGCACCGGCTTCACCCACGTCTACGGCGCGCCCGGGATCAGCGCCTGCACAGTTCTTTCGGTATGAGGTCGAGGTAGCAGATGAGTACACGCACACTTCCGGATCTCACGGAGTTCACCGATTCGGCCCGGGCCTGGTTGCACGAGGTCGCCGCGCCCCGTACGGAGGCCGCCTGGGGTCACGGTGACGATTCGGTCGCGGTCTTCGAGAACTGGACGGCCGCGGAAGAACGCCGGCACACCGACGCGATCCGCGATTACGAACGCACCAAATTCGACGCGGGTTGGGGTGCGCTCGACTGGCCCGCCGAATACGGCGGACGGGGGTTGCCGATGTCGTACGCGCTCGCCTTCCGCCGCGCCGAAGCCGAGTTCGAGGTACCGCGGCGCACCGAAATGTTTTCGGTGACACAGCAATTGGTTGCCCCCGCCATCAAACAGTGGGGCACCCCGGAGCAGCGGGACCGCTATGTACGGGCCATGCTGCGGACCGATCTCATCGCGTGCCAGCTCTTCTCCGAAACCGAGGCGGGCTCCGATCTGGCGGCGGTACGAACCCGGGCCACCCCCAATCCGGACGGCACCTGGACCCTCGACGGCCACAAGGTGTGGACCTCGGGAGCCCGGGTCGCCGACCTCGGGGTGGCGGTCTGCCGCACCGATCCCGGCGCGGCCAAGCATGCGGGTCTGACGGTGTTCCTGGTGCCGATGGATTCGCCCGGGATCACCATCCGGCCGATCCGCCAGATGACCGGGGGCAGCTCGTTCAACGAGGTGTATCTCGACGGTGTGGTGCTCGACGACGAGCTGCGCCTCGGAGCGGTCGGCAAGGGCTGGCCGGTCGCGCTGACGGTGCTCGCCGCCGAACGTCTCGACGGTGCGACCCTCGGCCTCGCCAATGCCGACCGGGCCGTGGCACTGGCTCGCAACCTGGGGCGTGAGCTGTCCGAGGTGGAGCGTGATCGGGTCGCCGATCTGGTCACCCGCAGCTATGTACAGCGGGTGGCGGGTATGCGGGTCGCCGCGGCAGTGGTCGCGGGGCGGGATCCCGGGCCGGAGGCGTCGGCCGGGAAACTGCTGGCCACCGACACCATGGCCCGTACCTCCGAGGTGGTTCGGCTGCTGCTCGGCCGCGATCTGGTCGCCGATTCGGGACGCTGGGGAACCTTCGCCTGGACCGAACACGTCCTCGGCGCCCCCGGCTATCGGATCGCCGGCGGTACCGACGAGATCCAGCACAACATCATCGCCGAGCGGGTGCTCGGCCTACCCAGGGAGCCGCGCCCATGACCTTGGAACACCGTGTCCGCGAACGGTTGTCCGCCGAGGCGGGGACCGAACTCACCGGGTTCGAGCGACTGCCCGGCGGTCATTCGGGACTCACCTACCGCGCGGAGACCACCGGCGCAACCTTTGTGGTGAAGGCGGTGCCCGAGGGACGCGAACCGATCGGCCGCCACGATATGCTGCGCCAGGCCCGGATCATGCGCGCGCTGGCGCCGACCGAGGTCCCGGTGCCGCGGATCGTCGTGGAGGACGATAGCGAGCCCGCCTGGTTCGCCATGGAATTCATTTCCGGCGAATCGCTGGAACCGGTACTGGACGACCCGGCGGTAGCGCCGGAGATCGCGGCGGCCCGTATGCGACGCGCGGCAGAGGTACTGCCCCGGCTGCACGCGGTCGCCCTCGACAGCGTGCCCGGTATCGACGCGGCGCTGACCCCGGCCGACGAACTCGCCCGCTGGGCCCGCACCCTCGGCGCGGTGCCGCCGGAGCTGGTCACCGGAGGCGACCGGTTGCTCGAACTGCTCGGTCACCGGATTCCGGAACCGCTGGCTCCCACTCTGGTGCACGGCGACTACCGGCTCGGCAACATCATCGCCACCGGTACCGAACCGGTCGCGCTGATCGATTGGGAGATCTGGAGCGCCGGCGATCCCCGGGTGGAGCTCGGCTGGTTTCTCGTTTTCGCCGACGGCACCAACTTTCCCGAGGTGGGCCGCACGGTACCCGGGCTCCCCGGCCCCGCCGAATTGGTGGACCGCTACCGCACCGGCGGGCCCGCGCTTCCCGATCTCACCTGGTTCGACGCCCTGGGCCGCCTCAAGATGGCCGCCATCATGGGTCACAACCTGCGGCGGCACCGGGAGGGCCGGCACCACGACCCGGACCAGGAAAAACTGCCCGCCACCATCGACCGCCTCATCGAGACCGGAACCGCGCTGCTCGCCGGTTGATCTCCCCTTACCCCACTCCAGGAGCCGCACTGTGGATTTCTCCTACTCCACCCGCACGCAGGACCTGCTCGGCGAACTCGAACATTTCATGCACGACCACGTCTATCCGGCCGAGCCGATCTACGACGAACAGATCGCCGCCGCCGATAATCCGCACGAACAACCGCGGATCATGCGGGAATTGCAGGCCCGGGCCCGGGCAGCGGGTCTGTGGAACCTTTTCATGACCCACGAGGGATTGGGTGCCGGACTCACCAACCTCGAATACGCCCCGCTCGCCGAAATGGTCGGCCGGTCGATCATCGGGAACGAGGTGTTCAATTGCTCGGCACCCGATACCGGCAATATGGAAATCCTGGCCATGTTCGGCACCGACGAGCAGAAAGCACAGTGGTTGCGGCCGCTGCTGGATTGTGAGATCCGGTCGGCCTTCGCGATGACCGAACCCGCCGTCGCCAGTTCCGACGCCACCAATATCACCTCGACCATCCGGCGCGACGGAGACGATTACGTTCTCAACGGCCGAAAATGGTATATCTCCGGGATTCTCGACCCGGATTGCGCACTCGTCGTCTTCATGGGTAAATCCGATCCGGAAGCGCCCACTTACCGGCAGCAGAGCATGATCCTGGTACCCGCGGACGCGCCCGGAATCGAAGTACTCCGCGATCTGCCGATGTTCGGGTTCCACGATCGGCTCGGGCACGGCGAGGTGCAGTTCACCGATGTGCGGGTGCCCGCGGCGAATATGCTCGGCGCCGAGGGTGACGGTTTCGCGATCGCGCAGGGCCGGTTGGGTCCGGGCCGGATGCACTACGCGATGCGGGCCATCGGAATGGCCGAACGGGCACTGGAACTGATGTGCCGCCGATCTCTGGAACGCACCGCTTTCGGCGGCCCGCTCGCCGACCGGGGTGTGGTGCGGGAGTGGATCGCCCGCAGCCGGATCGAGATCGACCAGATCCGCCTGCTGGTCCTGAAATCGTCCTGGCTGATGGATACCGCGGGCAATGCGGCAGCCCGTTCCGAGGTCGCCGCGATCAAGGTGTCCGCCATGGAGGTCGCGCACGCCGTGGTCGACCGCGCGGTGCAGACCTTCGGGGCGGCGGGGGTCAGTAACGACACGGTGCTCGCCCGGATGCACGCGATCACCCGGGCCCTGCAGATCGCCGACGGCCCCAACGAGGTACATCTGCGCACCATCGCGCGTCTGGAAGTGAAGAAATACCGATGAGCACAACGGATCTGACCGGAAAGGTCGCCCTGGTTACCGGCGCGAGCCGCGGACTCGGACTCGCGATCGCCCGCGGACTGTTCGACGCCGGTGCCACCGTGATCGTCTCCAGCCGCAAGCTCGCGGCCTGCGAAGCGGCGGTCGCCGAATTCGGCGACGGCCCGGGCAGCGCGCATCCCCTGGAACTGCATGTGGGCAGGTGGGACAGCATCGAACCTGCCGTCGACCGGATCGTCGCCGAATTCGGTGGTCTCGATATCCTGGTCAACAACGCCGGGATCGCACCGCTCGCCGAGAACCTCGCCGCGGTCACCGAGGGGTTGTGGGACAAAACCCTCGAGGTCAATCTCAAGGGACCGTTCCGGCTGATGGCGGTCGCCGGGGCCCGGATGGCTGCCGCCGGGGGCGGATCCATCGTCAACATCTCCAGTATCGGCGCGGTCCGGCCCAGCCCGCCGGAGGCGATGTACGCCGCGGCGAAGAACGGCCTCAACGCGCTGACCATGGCTTTCGCTCAGGAGTACGCGCCGTCGGTGCGGGTGAACTGCGTACTGCCGGGCGGGTTCGCGACGGAAATGGCCGAGCACTGGGACGAGGAGTTCGTCGGGAAGATCGTGGACCGGCTGCCCGCGGGGAGGCTGGGGCGGCCCGACGAGATCGCCGGGCTGGTCGTCCATCTGGCGAGTGATGCCGCCGGGTACACGACCGGGGCCCTGATCCCGGTCGACGGTGGCCGGACCGCGGTGTACTGAGATGGGCGCGCAGATATCCGGATCGGAGACCGGAACCCTGGACAGCCTGTTCGGACTGAGCGGGCGGGTCGCGGTGGTCACCGGCGCCTCATCGGGCCTGGGTCTGGGCTTCGCCCGCACGCTGGCCGGGGCGGGTGCCACCGTCTACGCGGCCGCCCGGCGCGTAGACCGGTTGAAGGACCTGGCCCGGACCGAACCTCGGATCGTGCCGGTGCCCTGTGACGTGACCCGCCCCGAGGATCGCACCGCCCTGGTGGACCGCTGCTACGCGGAGTCCGGGCGCCTGGACATCCTGGTCAACAATGCGGGCCGGGCCGGGCCGCCGCAGGCGGAGCAGGAAACCGATGCGGAGTTCCGCGCGATCCTGGAGTTGAACCTGCTCGCCGGGTTCCATCTCGCCACCTACGCGGCGACCTGTTTGCCCGCGGGCGAGCGCGCCTCCTACATCAATATCTCCTCGGTGATCGGCCTGGTCTCGACCGCCCCGATCGGCGGCGCGAGTTACGCCGCGTCCAAAGCCGGGACTCTGGGGCTCACCCGCGAACTCGCCGGGCAGTGGGGCCGGCGCGGTATCCGGGTGAACGCGGTGGTCCCGGGATGGTTCGATACCGAGATGACCGACGGCCTGTTCAGCAATGAGAAATCAGCGGGCTGGGTCCGGCGCAACACCATGCTCGGCCGGGGCGGCCGGGCCGGAGAGGTCGACGGGGCGGTGCTGTTCCTCGCCTCGGACGCCTCGTCGTATATGACCGGGCAGACCGTGGTGGTCGACGGCGGCTGGACGGCCCGCTGATGCTCGCCGTCCAGCTCACCGCCTGGGGATCCGAACCCGAACTCCGGGATATCCCGACCCCGCAACCCCGTGGTACCGAGTTGCTGGTGCGGGTCCGGGCGGCCGGTTTGTGCCGCTCCGATCTGCACGTGATGGATTCCGCTGCCGGCAGTTTCGACTACCCGCTACCACTCACTCTGGGCCATGAGGTCGCGGGCACCGTGATCGGTGCGGGACCGGCCGCCGAGCGTGGCTGGATCGGGGAGAACGTGGTGGTCCACGGGATCTGGAGTTGCGGCGCGTGCCGCAACTGCGCGCGGGGGCGGGAGAACTACTGTCTACGCCTGCGATCCCCGGGCCGCGGGGTTCCCATCGGTAACGGGCTCGGCCATCCGGGCGGGCTGGCCGAGGCGATGATCGTGCCCACGGCCCGGTTCCTGGTCCGGACCGGGAGTGTGGACCCGGTGGTCTGCGCACCCCTCGCGGACGCGGGCCTGACCGCCTACCACGCCGTGCGTGAACATCGCGACCTCATCGATGCCGGCAGCGTCTGCCTCGTGGTCGGGGTCGGCGGGCTCGGTCATCTCGCTATCCAGCTACTCCGGGAATTCGGCGCCGGGCGGATCATCGCGGTCGACAACCGGCCGGAGGCTCTCGCCATGGCGCGCCGGATCGGTGCGGACGCGGCATTCTCCGAGGTTCGTGCCGCAACCGCCGACCTGGACGCGGGCGCGGATCTGATCCTGGATTTCGCGGGTGCGCCCGGCACGGTCGGACCGGCCGGAGCAGCACTCGCTCCGGGCGGGCGGCTGGTGGTGGTCGGCAGCGCGGGCGGACGACTCGAGGTCGGCAAGGACGTCGGCCTGGCCGCGGGCTGGGGTGTCACGGCGCCCTTCTGGGGACCGCGATCGGACCTGGCGGCGGTGGTCGAGCTGGCCCGGCGGGGCGTACTGCACGTCGAGACGGAGACCTACCCGCTCACCGAAGCGGTCGAGGTGTACCGCAGGCTGCGCGCCGGTGGGATCACCGGCCGCGCCGTCCTGGTTCCACCGGCGTGACGAGCGCATTCCGCCCCACGACGGCGTGGCGGCGAGTAAACAGAGAGCACAGCGGCACGAGGAACGGGCGATGAGAGTACTGGCGAAGGAGTTGCTCGAGCGGGCACGACGGGCACCGGCCGAGATCGCGGTGATCGACGAGCTCGGGCAGCACACCCTGGGTGAGATCGTGGCGACGGCGACCGCGCTGGCCGAGCGGATGGCAGCCATCGACGACCGCCCACCGACGGTCCTCATCCAGGCCGACAACACCTGGCGGACCCTCGCCGCCGCGCTCGCGGCCGGGTTGCGCGGCGGTGTGGTGGCCGTGTTCAGCCCGCACGCGAGCGAATCGGAGTTCCGGCTGGCGCTCGAGGACATCGAACCGGACCTGGTGATCGGCGAACCCGGATCGCTACGCCGCTGGGAAGTACCCGAGGCCGTCTTCTCCCGCCGCGTCACCGCCTTCGGCGATCATCTGCTGCTGGCGCGCGAAACGGGGTTCGGCCCGGTGCGGCGCTGGCACGGCGGCAGCGCCATCGCGATGACCTCCGGTTCCACCGGCCGCCCCAAATGCGTGGTCCAATCCGAGGACGCCATCCGCTACGCCTGCCGCAGCACCATCGAAGCCGTCGGGCTGCGACCCGGTGAATCCGTGGGTGCGTTCGTACCGCTGTCCTCGGTGGCCGCGTTCTGTTTCGGCATGTACCTTCCGGCCTTCCTCGGCGCCACCATGGTCGCCGTCGGCCGCTGGTCCCCGGCCGTGGCTCTCGATGTGATGGCCGAGCACCGGGTGGCGTGGACCATGCTGGTACCGACCATGGCCCTGCAACTTTCGGTGGTCGAGGGCAGCGACTGGCGACTGGCGGCGCTGCGGGCGATGACTGTGGGCGGCGGCCCGATGAACCAGCGTGCCCTCGCCGAGGCCGAGGAAAAACTCGGCACCACCTTCCTGCGGGTGTTCGGTATGTCGGAATGCCTGGGTCACACCACACCGCGACTCGACGATCCGCCGGAGATCCGCCTGGGACGCGACGGGCGCCCGTTCCCGGGAACCGTCGTGCGTGCTGTCGGCGAGGACGGCACCGTCCTTCCTGCCGGAGAGATCGGCGACGCCCAGGTGCGAGGCCCCTCCCTGTTCGTCGGCTACGCCCGCGGCGGCGTCCCGGTACCGCCCGCGCTCACCGAGGACGGTTTCCTGCCCACCGGCGATCTGGTCGAGGTGGCGGCCGACGGTTCCCTCCGGGTGATGGGCCGCCAGAAGCAGATCATCATCCGGGGCGGGCGCAATATCGATATCAACGAGGTCGAGGCCGCGATCGCGGCGCTACCGGGGGTGGTGCAGGTATGCGTCGTCCCGGTGCCCGATGATCTGCTCGGCGAACGCGCCGCGGCGCTGGTGGTCGCCGATACCGGGGAGATGACATTGCCGGTGGTGACCGCCCGGCTCGCGGCGGCGGATTTTCCCAAATTCAAATGGCCCGAATACGTGTTCACCGTTGCCGACCTCCCGCAGAATCGGGTCGGCAAATTATCCCGGCCCGACGCGGTCCGGCTCGCGGCGCAGTTGGCCGCAGCCGACTCGAGTTCATATCAGGTGGGGTAGAGTTGAAGCATCCACACAGTCGAATCCTGGGGGCACGTCACTCATGACCGTTGATACCGGAGCTCGGCGGGAAAGTCCGCGGTCCAAGCGGAGCAGCATCCTCGCTGCGGCAATCGAGCAATTCGGACGAATCGGTTACGAGCATACGAAATGGGCGTCGATCGCCGACGAGGTCGGAATCGGCCAGACCGCGCTCTACCACTATTTCGAATCGAAAGCGCACTGCCTGCTGACGATCATGCGGCTGGAATTGGCCGATTCGGTCGACCGATTCGTGGCCGCCACCGACGGTGCGGAAAATCCGGAAAAAGCACTCCGCGCGGCGGTCGCCGGGGCATTGCGCGCCGAACCCACCGACGCGCTGCAGCGGCGAATCCTGCAGAATCATATGGATCTGCTCGCCGCACCGCGCCAGTCGGAGAAAGAAGAAGCCGAAAGGCTGCGGTCGCGCGAACTGGTCGGGGAGATCGAACAGAACTGGACCGACCTCATCGCCCGCGGTATCGAGTCCGGCGCTTTCACCGATGCCGATCCGCGCATTCAGGGCCGGCTCGTCCTGGCCGTGGTGATCAGCGTCTGGCGCTGGTACCGCCCCGACGGCGCGCTCACCTTGGCCGAGATCACCGACACCGTTACCGAGACCGCGGTACGGATGGTGCGCGCGTAACTCCCGCTCAGAGGAAGTTGCGCGCTGCCGCACGCCCTGCAAACCCGAACAGAATTCAGTTAGGATATCCGGATGTACAACCTCATCGTCGTGGCGTCGCGCCCCAGCGATTGGACCCACGATCAGTTCATCGAATGGTGGCGCGGCGAACACGCCGAGGTGACCTACCCGCTTCCCGGCCTGTTGCGCTGGCAGCACACCGAACTCCTCGACTCCGGCGACGAGCGATCCGCCGGGTGGGACGGCCTGTCCATCCTGAGCTTCGCCTCGCGGGAGGCCCTCGACGCCGCGCTGGCCAGTCCGGAATGGAAGGAGGCCGTCCGGCATGTCGGTGCTATGCGCGGCCGCCGCATGATCTGGTACGGCGAGGAGCAGACCATGGTGCCGCTGGTCACCGGCGAATGACCGCCCACTGGGCCGAACCCGGCTGCTACCCCGTCGCCGACGGTATCCATCGCATTCCACTGCAATTGCCGCAGGACGGCCTGCGCGCGGTCAATGTCTACGCCCTCGACACCGAGGACGGGCTCATCCTGATCGACGGCGGCTGGCACCGCCCCGATACCTATCGCGAACTGTCCGACGGACTCGCGCGTATCGGCCGCTCCCCCGGCGAGATCCACGATGTCCTCGTCACCCATATCCACCGCGACCACTACACCTTCGCGGTGGAACTGCGCCGCCGGCACGGCTGCCGCGTACACCTCGGTGCCGCGGAATCCCCTGGTCTGCAAGAGATTCGAGAGCTCGGCAGCAATGTTCCGGTGAGCTCACTGCGCGAACTGGGCCGTGCGGGCGCGGGCGATATCGCCGCACGCGTCCACGCCGAGAGCGCCGATGAGGCCTTCGACCCCGGGGACTGGGCCGCACCGGATCACTGGCTGCGCCCGGGGGCGCTGAGTCTCGGCGGGCGGGAACTGGAGGTTCTCGCGACGCCGGGCCACACCAAGGGACATCTGGTGTTCCACGACCCGGCCCACCGCCTCCTGTTCACCGGCGACCACCTGCTCCCCACGATCACTCCGTCGATCGGATTCGAACTGGGCGTCTGGGATCTACCCCTGGACAATTTTCTGCGCTCACTGGAACTGTTGCGCGACAACGATGATCAGACCATGCTCCCGGCCCATGGCGCCGACGGCGGTAGTGTCGGCCGGCGAGCCCGGGAACTGATGGAACACCACGACCGGCGGCTCGATCAGATCCACACCGCGGTCACCGAACTCGGGCCCTGCACCGGGCTGGAGGTGGCCCGGGCATTGGGCTGGACCCGCCGGGAACGCCCGTTCTCGACCCTGGACACGTTCAACCAGATGGTCGCGACCTGCGAAACCATGGCCCATCTCGATCTGCTTGCCGCCCGGAACACCCTCGTGGCAGAAGAACACGACGGCGTGGACATCTTCTCCGTGTAGCCGTGCCATCGGTGCCGGTGACCCGACCCCACGATCCGGAGATCTTCACCCTCATCCGATGAAGATCTCCGGATCGCTTCAGGCGCAGGTCCAGCCGCCGTCCACATACAGTTCCGTACCGGTGACGAAGGTGGCATCGTCCCCGGCCAGGAACGCGACCGCGGCCGCGACCTCCGCCGCCCTACCGAGCCGGCCCATCGGAGTCCCGGCCAGCATCCCCCGGTGCCGCTCGGTCCCCTCGTACCGCTCGAGCAGCTGTTCGGTCTCGATGAACCCCGGGTGGATCGAATTCACCCGGACTCCCTTCGTGGCCCAGTGCAGCGCGGCGTTCTTGGTCATCGTGCGGACCGCGCCCTTGGCCGCCGCGTAGGCGAGGCTGTTGCCCAGTCCGCCGACGGTGCCGAGGATCGAGCAGAGGTTGACGATCGAACCGCCGCCGCTGTCCTCGATCAGGGCGCCCGCGTGTTTCATCCCCAGCCAGGTCCCGGTCTGACTCACTTCGACGACCCGGTTGTAGCGGTCGAGGTCTTCGTCGACCACCGAGGCCAGACTGCCGATGGCACCATTGTTGACCAGCGCGTCCAGCCGTCCGTACCGATCGCGCACCGCGGTGACGGTATCGCGCCATTCGTCCTCACGGGCGATATCGAGGGGGCGGGTGAGGTGCCGGGCCGGCCGGTCCAGCCCGGCGACCAGTTCGGCACAGGCGGCTTCGCCGAGATCGGTCACCACCACCGTGGCGTCCTCGGCGGCGAGGCGGCGCACGATCTCGACCCCGATCCCGCCGGTCGCCCCGGTCACCAGTACCACTTTGTCGCGGAGTCTGGATGCTCCCGTTGCCATTGCGGCCCTTTCTGTTCCGGTACCGGCGGGGTTGTCCCGCCTCACAGTTTGTTCAGCACGTTCCGCCCGCCGACCAGCATCGCGACCGCGACACCGGCGGTGGTCACCGCTGTCATCAGCAGCGCCATGGCGGCCACCAGCGGGTAGGACCCGTTCTGCCACAGGTCGAACAGCAGGGTGCCCATCACCTGGGTGGTCGAGGCCCGCACCAGAAGCGACGCGGCGAATTCGTGGGTGAGCAGAATGAACATCAGGGCGACAGCGCTGAGGATGGTCGGCCGCATCAGCGGCAGCATCACCCGCAGATTCGTCACCAGCGGGGACGCGCCGCTGGTCGCGGAGGCCTCGCTATAGGTGTTGCCCAGCGCGAGCATCGCCGTCATCTGCATCCGCACCGCGTACGGCAGCATCAGCACGATGTAGACCAGAATGATCACCGTCCTGGTCCCGTACAGGATCAGAGGCGGTTCGGTATAGGTGAGCAGGAATCCGACACCGAAGATCACGGCCGGGATACCCAGCGGTAGCGCGGTCATCAGATCGGCGAGCAGGGCCAGCACCTTGAACCGGCGCCCACGGACCAGCAGTCCGGCCATCAGGTATCCGAGCGGTACGCAGATCAGCACGGCGGCCAGCGAGGTCGAGACACTGGTCAGCACCGATTCCACGATCGCGTTGTCGGCGGCGAGGGCACGGAAGTTGTCCAGCGTGAGCAGATCCCACGACAGCGCACCCGACCAATACGGCGTCAGGGAAACGATGACCAGACCGATCAGGGGGATCACCAGGGCGAACAGTGCGTAGACGAGGATGGTCGCGGTGGCCCACAGGGAGCGCCCGGCCGGCGGGGCGAACGCCTTACCGCCGTGGGTGACGAACCGGGATTGGTTGCCCAGCAGACCTTTCTGGATCAGCACCAGGGCCAGTCCGAAGATCACCAGCGGCGAACCGGCGGCCGCGGCCGCGGCGAAATCCGACGGCGATTCCGATACCCGCCGATACATCTCCGTGGTCAGGACCTTCACACCGTAGTTCTGTCCCAGCAGCAGCGGTCCGGTGAACTGGCCCAGGCCCAGCAGCAGCGCGATACCACCGCCGTAGATGAGAGACGGGCGCAGCAGCGGCAGCACCACCCGGAAGAAGACCCCCACCGTCGAGGAGCCGCTGATCTGCGCGGCTTCCAGATGTTCCGCGCTGATGTTCTGCATACCGGCGCTGACGAACAGGTACACGAACGAGGTCAGGCCGAAACCGGTGAGGATGATGATCCACGGCACGGTATACACATCGATGGGCCCGGTATCCGAACCGCTCCACCACGGCAGTTTCCGCAGCAGCACATTGAGGTATCCCGGCCCCGGGGACAGCAGAAACGCCCAGCCCACGATATTGGCGACCGCGGGCATGACGATCGGCAGGACCGGAATGATCCGCAGGAACCCGAGCCGATCCGGCAGCCGGCTCGCGGCAAAGGCGAGCAGGGTGCCGAGCACCATCGCGATCACCAGCGATCCCAGCGCGAGCGCGACGGTGGTCCGGATGGTCTCGGCGATATCGAAGCGCGTGTACTGCGCCCGATAGCCGCGCGCACCGTCGGCGAAGGCCAGCGACTGCAACCGGATCATCGGCAGCACCACCAGGTAGCCGAGCACCGCCAGCAGCGCGAGATAGCCCAGGCGCGAACGCCATTGCGCGGGGAGGGTGAACGACCGGGAGGCGGTGGTGGTCACGGTGGCCATCAGGCGTGCCCTCCCGCGTTCACGGCCACCGGCTCCGGCGCCGCGACCGGAGTCCCACCCGGGGCCGCGAAGACCCGCAGCGCGGCCGGGGAGAAGCTGACCACCAGCGGCGCACCCGGGCTGCTCCCTCGCAACGCGGCACTGTGCTGGGCCGCCGGCGCCCGCAGAATCAACTGATCACCGCCGGTTTCGACCGTGACATCGAAATACCGGCCACCGTATTCGTAGGTCACGAGTTCGGCGTGCAGGGCCACATTGCCCAGCGGCACCTCGTCGGCCGTGGCGTGCAGCAGGACATCGTCGGGCCGCAACCGCGCCACCGCACTACGGTGCTCATCGGCCGAATCACGGATCACCGCATGCGTCAGATCGATGGAATCGCCTGCCGCCGTGGCCC
Source organism: Nocardia sp. NPDC024068 (assembly GCF_040638875.1). Taxonomy (NCBI): domain Bacteria; kingdom Bacillati; phylum Actinomycetota; class Actinomycetes; order Mycobacteriales; family Nocardiaceae; genus Nocardia; species Nocardia sp. NPDC024068. The sequence continues at coordinate 83,145 of NZ_JBEZYU010000019.1, forward strand.
ATCCGTCGTGGCCCCGGCGCAGCGACAACCGGTTGCTCATACCGATGAAGGCGGCCACGTAGTCCGATACGGGATTCTCGAACACCCGCTCCGGTTCGTCGTACTGCTCGATCTTCCCGGATTTCATGATGGCCAGCCGGTCGCCGAGGGCGAACGCCTCGGCCTGGTCGTGTGTGACGAACACCGCGGTGAATCCGAGCCGCTGGTGCAGCTGGTGGATCTGGGAACGCACCTGATCGCGCAGGCGTGCGTCCAGATTGCTGAGCGGTTCGTCGAAGAGCACCAGATCCGGTCGCGCCACCAGACCGCGGGCGACGGCCACCCGTTGCTGCTGGCCGCCGCTCAACTGCGCGGGGTAGCGATCGAGCAGTGCGCCGCAGTCGACCATTTCGGCCGCGGTCTCCACCGCGCCCTCCGCGAGGGCCTCCTTCATCTTGCGGACCTTCAGCGGGTAGCGGATGTTGTCGCGCACGGTCATATGCGGCCACAGTGCGTACGACTGGAACACCATGCCGATATTGCGTTTGTGCGCGGGCACGTTCATTCGGGCGGCAGCGTCGAAAACGGGACGATCCTTGAACGCGATCGAACCGCCCTGCGGATTCTCCAGCCCTGCCAGACAGCGCAGCGTCGTAGTCTTGCCGCATCCGCTCGGCCCGAGCAGCACGAGGAATTCACCTTCCTCGATGGTGAGATCCAGCTGATCGACGACGGTGTTGGCGCCGTAGGTCTTGGTGAGGCCGGAAACGGTGAAATTCGACGTCATCTCATGCCTTCTGGGTCGAGAGTTTCGGGGTACGGACACCGGCGGCGGTCCCGCCGTCGACCAGGAGGTCTGTTCCGGTGACATAGCTGCTGGCCGCGGTCGCCAGGAACGCGATCACCGCCGCCACCTCCGCCGGCGAGCCGCGGCGCTGCATGGGAATACTGCGGACGTAGGTCTGCATATCGTCGGTGGCGAAACCCGGGGCCGAGGTGATCTCGGTGGTGATACTGCCCGGGCACACCGAATTGACCCGGATACCCTGTTCGGCCAATTCCAGCGCCGCGACCTTGGTCAACGCCCGCACACCGGATTTCGCCGCACCGTAGGCGCCGAGTTCGGCGGTCGCCAGAACACCGCGCAGCGACGAGACGGTCACGATGGCCCCGCCGTCGGTCATGGCCGCCGCCGCGGCCCGCAACCCGAGGAAGGTGCCGACGAGGTGCTGGTCGATCATCCGGCGGAACTGGGTGAGAGTGGTCTGTGCCAGCGGCGCCTTCAGCGCGGTCCCGGCACAGTTCACCAGCACGTTCATCCGGTGACCGGCCCGTTCCATCGCGGTGACGGCGGCCTGCCAGTCGTCTTCGTCGGTGACGTCCAGGTGCTGATAGTGCGCGCGTGGTCCGAGATTCGAGGCCCTTTTGCTGCCCGCGATATCGTCCACGTCGGTGAGGTAGACCGTCGCGCCCTCGGCGGCGAACAGTTCGGCGGTCGCCCCGCCGATCCCTCCGGATGCCCCGGTGACCAGCACGTGGGTGCCGTGCAGGGGCTCGGCCCTGGTGTCCATGCGTGTCCTTTGTCGGTCGGTGTGAATCGGAGCCGGATCAGTTCTGGAAGCGCCGGGCCCATTCCTGGGAGTACTGGGTGATCTTGTCCGGGGTCAGGTCGGCGGTATCCGGGGCGGCGATCTCCTGTGCCTGCACGACCGCCCCCGGGATATCCGGCAGTGCTGCCGCGTAGCCCTCGTTCAGGGCGGCCTGTCCCTCCCGGGTCGTCATGAAATCGACCAGGACCTGCGCCGCGTTCGGATGCGGCGCGACGCTCACGACATGGCTGTACCAGGGTGTGCCCCACGGCTGTGGGGGCAGCGCCCAGCCGACGGGCGCGCCGGCCGCCACTTCGGTGACCAGCGGTTGCACCGAGGGGGTGACCGCGATCTCGCCGGAGGTGAGCGCCTGGGCGACACCGAGCGCGCTCGGATAGATACGCGGCTTCAACTCGGCGATCCGATCCCAGAAGTCCTCGCCGTAGGCCCCGGCGTAGAAGCGATAGAGATCGACGTAGGAGGCGATACCGGTGGGGTTGACGATGCCGATCTTCCCGCGATATTTCGGATCGAGGAGGTCGCGCGGGGAGCGTAGACCGCCGGGCACGGTGCCGGTGTTCCAGCCGAGTGCGAATACGGCCGCGCTGCTCAGCGCGAACCGGTTCTCGAGCACGCTGGTCTCCGGCCGGTATTCCGGGGCCCGCAGATGCGGGCCGACCAGGTCGGTGGAATAGCTACCGGATTGGGCCGCGTTGGCGATCCATGTCGCGTCGGTGAGCATATGGACGTCCGCCGTACCGCGTCCGGTGCGGTTCTCGGTTTCCACCCGCGGGTTGATATCGGCGTCGGTACCCCGGACGAACTCCAGATCTATCCGCGGATACTGCTTTTCGAACGCTGCCTCGAGCCGCTCCAGATTGGCGGGCTTCTGGCTCGAATAGAGCAGGACGCTGCCCTCTTCACCGGCGGCCGCCTCAACATCGGACCAGGCGCCCGAGACGGGTCCCGTGGCGCCCGGACTCGCGCCGCAGGCCGCAATTACCGAGGTGACAGCGAGGGCTGCCGCGGCCGCCGTGGCCTTGAACAACAACTTCATGGTGCGAATACCCACATCCCGCAGAACTGAACTGATGTCAGTTTGAAACTATGCCAATCCCATTGTGGTGTCAATCACTGTGTGGCAATAATATGAAGTGAATCCAGTTCAAGGAGGAACGGTGCTCTCCCCTCATATGTCGTCCCCACTGCGGATCGGCCCCCTCACCCTGCGCAACCGGCTCGTCGCCACCGCACACGGATCGGGCGTGGTCAGCGGGGGTGTGGCCCAACCGGGGGACGACGACTACTGGCGGCGCTGCGCGGCCGGGGGCGCCGCCATGGTGATCACCGGCGGCACCGTGGTGGGTTCGGACTCGGGAAACCGGACCGGCAATATCACCGACGCGTCGGACCCGGCGGGTCTACCGGGCCTGCGCCGCCGGGCGAGCGCAATCGCGGCCGAAGGCGCGATACCGGTCTGCCAGCTGGTCCACCTCGGCCGGGAGACACTGGGCGCGGAGATCTGGGAGCATCCGGTGGCGCCGTCGGATATCCGTTCGCCCCGCGAACCGGTCCGGGCCCGCGTACTCTCCGACGACGATATCGAGGAGATCATCGCGGCCTTCGCCGTCAGTTCCCGGCATGCCACCGCCGCGGGGTTCGCCGCGGTGGAACTGCACGCGGCGCACGGGTACCTGCTGGCCCAGTTCCTGTCCGCCGCGTCGAACACCCGCCCGGACGCGGCCACGATCGCCGGACGGGCCGCGATACTGCACCGGCTGCACGCCGCGATCACGGCGGCCTGTCCAGACATTGTCCTGGGCGTACGCCTTTCGATCGACGGCGCCGAGGAAGCGGGTATGGATGCCGGCGGCCTGTGCGAACTGCTGCCGCTGCTGGGCATGTTCGACTACATCAATGTGACGGTGGGCGTGCGCGCCACCTATGTCCGCGATATGGCGACCGCCGAACCTCCACTGCTCCCCGTACTGCGTCGATTACGCGCCGCCACCGACCGGCCGCTGCTGGTCTCCCAGGCGTTCCGCAACCGGACCGAAATCGAGGCCGCTCTCGGCGCGGGCGCCGATATGGTCGGGATGGCCCGCCCTTTCATCGCCGATCCCGATATCGCGGTGAAACTGCTGCGTGGCGAGGACAACCGGATCCGCCCGTGTGTCTCCTGCAACGAGGACTGCCGATCGTTCACTCCGGTACTGCTCTGCTCGGTCAATCCGGTACTGGCGCCGCCCGGCCGATCAGCTCGTCCGGCGCGGCCACTGCAGTTCGGTTCGGCACCCGATCGCGCGGCGCGAGTGGCGATCGTCGGCGCGGGACCGGCCGGGCTGGAAGCGGCTCTCCGATTGGGCCCGACCCGTGCCGTCACCGTCTTCGAAGCGAGTCGCCGGGTCGGTGGACAGTTGCGCACCGCCGCGCAGGCGCCGAATCGGGCCGGCTGGTCGGCGCTGCTGCGGTACTACCAGAACAATCTCGCCGGTGTATCGCTGGAATTGGGATATCGGGCCCGCCCGGCCGATCTCACCGGTTTCGGCGAGGTGATCGTGGCGACCGGCGCGACCGAAACCCCCACCCCCGGCACCGCGACGACCACCGCGGCCCTGTTCGATCCCTGGCAGATCTGGCCGGGTGACCGGGTGGTGGTCGTCGACGACGGATTCGGCTACTGGCCCGCTCTCGGGGTGGTGGAGGCGGCGCTGGCGGGCGGAGCGAAACAGGTCACCGTGCTCGTGCCGGGACCGGCGGTCGCCGCGGGGATCCCCGCGGAGAGCCGGGTCCAGCTGCGTAAGCGCTTGATCGGCGCTCCGGTGGACTTCGTCGTCGATGCCGTGGTGTCGGAGGTAGCGCGGGACGCGTCGGAGACCGTGGTGACCTACCGGAATCCGCTGTCCGGCCGCATCACTCGGCTGGCCTGCGATCGCGTCGTGGCAGCCGGGGAACGGCGGTCCACCGGCCGGGCGCCGTTCCAGCGGGAGCTGCCGCACGCACGGGTGCAGATCATCGGCGACGCGGTGGTTCCCCGCCGGGTATCGCATGCCGTGGCCGAGGGGTTCGCCGCCGCGGCGGCCGTGATCGGCAGCGCCACCCAACCCCCTGCACGGACCGGGTGACCCGTACCGAGCCCCACGCGGCCGATTCGGATCCACCGCGGGCACGGGCCCGCGAATCGAGCGAACGAGGAAGCGATGACACGCACAATCGAGACAGATGTACTGGTGATCGGCGCGGGGATGGCCGGGCTCACCGCCGCGACCCGCACACTCGACCGGGGCCGCTCGGTCGTGGTGGTGGAGAAGGCCGAGGCGGTGGGCGGGTCGGCACGGTACGCGGGGTACGCGTGGACCGCGCCCACCCGCGCGGTGATGGACGAGGTGAACCCGGACGGCGATCCCGCATTGCGCCACGCACTCGTCGACGGGTTCGCCGGTGCGGTCGAGTGGATCCGCGCTCTCGGTGTGCACTGTGGCGAGCCGGTACCCGTGCTGCGCTACGGGATCGGCCATCAGTTCGACACCAACCAGTACATCGACGAATGCCGGCGCCGGATCACCGCTGCCGCGGAGTTGTTCACCGGCACCGAAACTCTCCAACTCCTGACCCGCGATAACGAGGTCACCGGTGCACGGGTGCGGCGACCGGACGGCGCGGAGATCGACATCCACAGTAGGGCGGTCGTTCTCGCCACCGGCGGGTTCCAGGCCGACGGCGAACTCGTCGCCGAATACATCCATCCGCAGGCGCCGGATATGCAGGTACGATCCAATCCGGCGAGCGCCGGTGCCGGGCTGCGCCTGGCCGAGAGCGCCGGTGCCGCCACCGGTAGCCCGCGTTCCGGCTTCTACGGGCATCTGGTTCCCACCGGCGTCCCCTTCCGCGACCCCGCCGATTTCGTGGCGCTGTCGCTCTATTACAGCGAGCACGCCCTCCTGTTCAATCTGGACAATCAGCGTTTCACCGACGAAACCCTCGGCGACCACCTCACCGCCATGCGGCTCGTCGAGCAGCCGCAGGCGCGCGGGCTGCTCGTCGCCGACGAGCGGGTGTACCGCGAGTGGGTGCTCGGTAGTTATGTCGAAGGCGCTGTCGCGGTGGACAAATTCGATCTCACCCGGCGCCGATCCGGCCGTTGCGGAACGGCCGAGACTCTGGAGGATTTCGCCTACCTTCCGGCGGAGTGGGGTTACGACGGGGCGGCGATCGCCGAACAGATCCGCGCGGTGAACGCGGCCGGGGACGCGGTGACCCCCGCGCGCACCTACGACGCGCATCCGCTGGACCGGGGCCCGTACTACCTCATAGAAACCTGCCCGGCACTGACCTTCCCGTTCCACGGCATCCGAATCGACGCGGCCGCCCGCGTGCTCTCCACCGCGGGCAACCCGATCGAGGGGCTGTTCGCGGCGGGGTCCGATATCGGCGGTCTCTACCACCACGCCTACGCGGGCGGTATCGCCCCCGCCCTGGTCTTCGGCCTGACCGCGGCCGATACCGCCGCACTCACCACCGATTCCAGTGCAGCACCTGATCGCGACCGATACGCGGCGCCGGGCGGAAGTCGGTACCGAGGGTGAAAGCGAGCGGAATCAGGGCCGCCAGCATCACTTCGTCGTAGGGGACGCCCAGGACGGCGGCCAGTTCGCGTTCCAGCGGGCCCTGCGCCGTGGTCCAGACGGTGCCGAGTCCGCGGTCCCGGGCCGCGAGCATGAAACTCCAGACCGCGGGCAGGATGGAGCCCCAGGTCATGGACTGCTCCAGCACGCTCGCGTGATCGGTGCGGCCCTCGACGGCGGGGATCACGAAGGCCGGTACCCGGTGGATGTTGTCGTAGAGGTGCTGGAATCCTTCGCCGATGCGCTGGAGCGACCCCGGATGGGCGTTCATCCGGCGGAGATCCTGCCCGGTGAGCGGTCTGCCGCCGCCGGCCCGGGCCGCCGCGCGGAAGAGGGCGGCGACTTCGGCCCGCTGTGCGTTGTCGGTGACGACGAGGAAGTGCCAGCGTTGCCGATTCCGGCCCGTGGGCGCCTGGGTAGCGAGGTCGACGCATTCCTCGATGAGGTGCCGCGGCACCGGCCGGGTGAAATCGAGTCGTTTGCGCACCGCGCGGGTGGTGGACAGAACGTCCTCGGCGGACAGGTTCAGCGACATCGGGCGGTCTCCTATTCCGGAGTGAGCGGATATGCGGCGATTCCATCTGCCCACAAATCATCTTTACCAAGATTGATTTCGACCGTAGGGCGGCAGATGATCTACTGTCAAATGATCTCTACACAGATGATTGTGCTAGCCTGGCGATCATGCCCGCCAGGACATCGGCCCCCGACCGGGCCACCTACTTCCCACAGTTGGCCGCGGAACGCCCGGATATCGCGCTGTGCCGCGCCTCGACCGTGGTGGCGCGCGCGGCGGAGACGGCGGCCCACGAACACGGGATCGGAGTCGGCCAGCATCTGGTGCTGAAAATGCTCGCCGCCGTCGGACCGCGCTCGCAGCAGGCGCTCAGCGAGGAGTTGCGCATCGATCGCAGTGTCATGGTCGGTATCGCCGATGAACTGGAACGATCCGGATATATCCGGCGCGAACGCGATCCCGCGGATCGGCGCGCCTACGCGGTCACACTGACCGCGGCCGGCCGGCGGGCACTGACGCAGGCTGAGAAGTACATACCGGAATTCCTCGACCGCACCTTCGCCGCCCTCACCACCGCCGAACGCGACCAACTGGCGGCTCTACTGGGCAAACTACTGACCTGAGGCGCGAGCACCACAGCGGGGACCGGGACGACCGGAGTCCCGTCGCGGCGCCGTCCGCAAGATCGAGCCCCGCCGACCGGCGCGGGCACAGCCGATTCGGTGCCGGATCCTCGCCCGATGCCGGGGTATTCTCGCCCTCCGAGCCCTCGGGCCCGGTGCAGGTGTCGATTCCGAAGTCGCGGAAGGACCGGCATGAGCGCGATGCCCGAGACCCGTAGCACCCGGCGGCGCACCCGGATCATGCGCAACGCCTACGGCAGTACGGTCGCCGAAACCTTCCTGGTCATCGCGATCACGACCATTCTGGTGACGCGGGCCTATCTCGCCGTCACCGACTATCCGCAGGTCGGCGGCGGCTCACTGCATATCGCGCACGCCCTGTACGGCGGGGCGGCCATGATGGTGGCGCTGCTGCTCGGCTGGCTGCTGCTCGGTACGAGCGCCCGGGTCGCGGCCGTGGTGATCGGCGGTATCGGGTTCGGCCTGTTCCTCGACGAGGTCGGCAAGTTCGTCACCTCCGACAACGACTATTTCTACGGTCCATCGGCAGAGATCATGTACGTGCTGGTGCTCGTGATCCTGGTCGCCAACCGGCTGGTCCGGGTCCTGCGGGCGCCCACGGCCGACGAGTACCTGGCCAATGCGGCCACGGTCGCGGCGACCGGGATGGCGGGCGGGTTGCCCGCGCATCGGCGGGCCGCGGCGCACGCGATGCTCCGCCGCGCCGAGGAGGGCGGCGCCGATCCCGCGGCCCTGCACGGCATCCGGTTACTGCTGGACGCGGCGGAGCACCGGGCGGACCGGCTGTATTCGGTGCAGCAGTTCCTGCCCCGGCTCGTCCCCGGATTCTTCCGCAGTCCACGGTGGGTGCCGGTGATCGGCTGGTCCCTGGTCACGGTATCGGGGGCGGGCGTGGTCACCGGGATCATCGCGCTCGCGGCCGGCGGGATCGCCCTGAAAGCGCCCGACACCACCTTCGATATCCAGCGGATGGGGATCGCCGAGTTGATCCTCTTCGTCAGCGCCTGCCTGACCTTCCTGATCGCGACACCGTCCATGGTCCGCTACCGCGGCGACGGTGCGCTGTGGCCGCTGCAGACGTTACGTATCGCGGCCCTGATCTTCACTGTTCTCAACGCTTTCGCCGAGTTCGCGACCGAAGGATTCGGCGCCCTGATCTCGGTCGCGGCCGGGCTGTTCGCGATGGCTGTGCTGTCCTATCGGATCACCGTCCGGGTCGGAGCAACGGCGGCAGCCGGCTCCGGGTAACCCCACCCACGAGCCGGTATTCCGCAGGCGTCCTATGCCGCGAGCAAGGCCGGACTGTCCGGACTGACCGCCGAACTCGCCGTGCAGTGGGCGCGCCATTCCATCCGG
>NZ_JBEZYU010000020.1:0-91546 GCF_040638875.1 Nocardia sp. NPDC024068
CCGGACCAGGTGGCATCCTGGCTGCACGATGCCGGATTCGTGGTCGAGGCCCAGATGCTGCTCGACCCGGATGCGAAAGCTCAGCAAGCGATTCTTTTCGCACGCAGTAAGTCCTAACTTCTGCATATATCGGGCTCGCCACTGGCCGGGTGTGGCGGGTGATCAGCTGGCACTCCGGACGCCAGTGGGCGGGCAGCACCCGCCGACAAGCTGCGGATCGGCGTCGAGGGCGCTCCCTACGCCCTCGGCTACGTCGCCAGACCGCACTACCCGCGAGCCTGGGACCACGACTGGACCCAGGGCGGACGATCCTGTGCGGACCTGATCCCGGACATGAGGACCACCGAATGGCTCGACAGCGAGCACACGAACTGGGCCCTGGTGTAACGCCGGGACCGGTCAGAACAGGGTGTCGCGCACCCGCAGCGGCCGGTAGCCCGTCGGGCCGAGCGCGGCGAGTTCGGCCTCGATGTCGACTTCGATCGCGCCGAAGAAGTTGATGTTGGCGCTGTGCGCGGGGGAGATGTGGGCCAGGACCTCGTCGTCGATGCGGTGGCCGGCCCGGCGCATCTGGGCGACCGCGAGGCCGTAGTACTCGGTGGTCCAGGCGATCACGGCGTTAGTGGCCAAGGTCAGACACCACGCCTGCTCGGTCTGGTCGGCGAGCTGGCGGGCCCGGATCGTGCCCTCGTGGGCGTAGAGCAGATCGCGGCGCAGCGCGTGAAAGCTTCTTGAATGCGGCGAAAGACGTGCTGGAGTTCCCGAGATGCAAGTTCCTCGGGTCGATCAGATTTGCCCCTTCCGGGTCCAGCTCCAAGGGGCTTCTTCCTTAGGTACTCGCCCTCGGCCCACCTCGACACGCCGCCATCCACAGAACCAGCTCCCGCCCCGCGGTGAGACCTGGGGCCGTGTTCCGACGGATCAAGAGCACTCCACGAAACTGGTCGTCAGTAGGTGCAAGAGTGGAGCAATGAGCGCTGCCCTGCCGGACTCCTACACCCAGAGACTGCTCACCGAGCTGGACTATATCGCCGCCGCCTACAGCGAGGTTCTAAGCGCGTCGCAGATCAGAAACATTGATCCGAACCGTGGCGCGGGTGACGGGGTTGTATTCCTCGGGTTCGCCAAGTGGGGCTGGGAACCCAGCGATCCGTCCTTGGAGACCACCCGCATGGCAGTGCTGTCTCAAGTCCGCGATCTCGAACCGCGGGTGCGGCTGCTGTTCCCTCATCCGACGACACAGGTGGCAAAAAGACTCGACGCCGCGTTCAAGCACCTGAGCAGTTGGCTAGTCCGGATGAAGGGGCCGAAATCGGTTCCCGCGACCATCGAGAAGGCAAACGCGGCGATCACGGAAACAATTGCGGACCTGCGGGCGTTGATCGAGCTCGTGCCGAGCGACGAGTATGCAGTCAGGGTCGTTGTCGACACCAACGCACTGATCGACAACCCCGATCTAACCGTGTACAGGGCTGAGCTGGGCAGCAAGTATGTTGCGCACCTGCTCCCCGTGGTCCTGCGCGAAATCGACGAACTCAAACGAGGTGGCCGCAACCAGGATCTGCGTGATCGTGCCAAGGCTGCCGAGCGGCGACTCAAAGGAATCCGCAGCAACGGTGATGTCCGAGCGGGAGTCCGCGTGGCAGGGGATGTCATCGCGAAGTTCGAACACATCGAGCCCAGAAGTGCAGACCTACCCGATTGGTTGGACCTGGATGTCCCTGACGACAGGTTCGTTGCCTCGGCATTGCTGCTGCAATCGCAGCACCCGGGCTCGGCGCTGTATGCGGCCACCAGCGACATCAATCTGCAGACCAAACTGGCTGCAGTGGGACTTCCATACGTCGAGCCGTGAACCAACGGCTTCCTCGCGGCCCGGCAAGCATCAATAGCGTTGAGCCCCTACTCGTGAACGTGACTTCGATCGGACACAGCCCGCTCTGACCCGGTAACTGATAGGGGAATCCGTCCCTTCTGGACTCCCTCGAACCATGTCCTCGCCCAACCCGAACGAGGGCCACTGCTGGATCAATTGCGGACCCTGCGGCAGCAATGGGGAGTCGATGAACACCCCGGCACCCGCGCCGGTGCCGACGGCATCATCGCCGACCTTGCCACCGGCGAACTCACCCGGCCGCGGATCCACGCCAGCGAAACCGGACCGAGTGCCTCGGACGAAACAAGCGAACCGAGCCTGTTCTGACCTTCCCTTGTCGACTACTCGGGACCCAACGGCGACCACGTCCGACAAACCGTTACGAAATACCAACCGACCCCCTATTCGTGGCCTGACGTACGCGAATAGGGATTGAACGGCCGACTCCAAACCGTACGCGACCATGTGTTATCATGATCGTGACCGGGACATCTGTATCCGGATGCTCTGACTGACCACAGTCGGAGCTTTTTTCGTTTCCGCCCCCTGCCATTCGGCCGGGGGCTTTTTTTATGCCCTGTGGAGGTCGCCGTTGCTCGCCAGCCCCGCCGTCTCAGCCATCACCTCATTGGCCGGGACCAGTCTGCTTATCGTCCTTCTCGTCGCGTGCGCGGCTATCCTGATCGTGACGATCGTTGCTCTCGTCCGCGCTGACAAGCGAGATATTCCGCAGGTCTTCGGGTCGTTCGCCGCCGCTTTCGGCTTCCGCAAAACCACCCCAGCTCTTCCTGATCGCGCCCCACAGCCCGCAGCCGAGAGCCCTGGAGCCGGGGAGAATCGATGACTCGCTACCGTCACCGCACAAACCGTGTGGAGCAGCAAGCCACCGATGCCGCCGACGCACCCGGGTTCGACAAGTTCCTCCGAGAGCTCATCGAGACCCTCTCGCCCGAGCGCGCCGAACTCGTCCAACGCCTGAAGAGCGGTATGTCGCTTCGGCAGATCGCAGATACGCAGCCGAACATGACCTACGAACGGGCGCAGCGCCAGTTCTACGCCGTGCAATCGCAGCTGCGGCACCCCTCCCGCGCAATGCTGCTCGATCGCGTCCTCCGCGACCTGACCGACGACGAGATCCACGGCATCACCAGGCATTTGGAACGGATTGCGCTCCGCGATGCCGACGCCGCCCCTCTGTCCTGGTGCAAATACCACGGCTGGACCGAACCCCTCGGATTCCCGCAATGTGGCGGTTGCCCCTGCGAGGTTCCACCCGAGATCTTCGGTGACCTCGCTCCACTCGGCCGGCCACGTAAATACTGCTCCAACGCCTGCCGCCAACGCGCCTACCGCCGCCGCGTCGGCAGCCAACAACCCCCGGACAGTGCCTGAGGTTGATACGCGGCTCAAGACCACCGATTCGGGTCACTTATCGGCGGTCAGCAGCCGAGGTCGCGCCGGCCCGGAGCCTGTCCACCTGGGTGTACCTCAAATCGGCAACCGGCGCGGGCGACGAGCACGGCCCCGCAGATAGCCCGTCAAGCGTGACTCTTGTCGTTGATTCCCGGACCCGCCGACGGTGAGGGTAATTCCCACCTGGTCGGGCTCAGGCCGGGGAGATCGTCGGCACGGGTTTACGGCCGGTGAGCATCAACAGCAGCTCCGCGATCGGTGCCCGTACCGGTGTCCCGGTTCCGGCCGACCATTGCGCATCGGTCGCGATCAGCCGGTGCCCGGCGAGATCCCGCTGCGCATGGAACGGCCACCCCATCTCCCAGATCCGGTCGGCCGACCATCGCGCGGCCTGCGTCGGGATCTCCCGTTCGAGGCCGAGGGGTACCGCGATGTCCTGGCCGTGGACAATCAGGTCCATCAGGCGGTCGGTCGCCGTCGTCCCGACGGGCGTGTGCCGGAGTGTGACCAGCGCATTCAGTTCGGCGAGCAGAGTCTCCGGGGTCCTGCCATCGGCATAGCGGATGGCGGTCTCGAAGTTCATCCTCGCGATGCTCCCGCGCGCCAGGACCAGTTGCCACAGCAGCCATCCGAGCCGGGCCCGGGAGGTCAGCAGGATATGGGCGACGATATCGCGGACCCGCCAGCCCGCACACAGCGACGGATGGTCCCACTGTGCTTCCGGCAGCTCGGCCAGCAGGCCTGCCAGGCTCCGGCGTTCGGCGGCGACTGCCGCCCAGACGAGTTCTTCGGTGTGATCGCTGCTCATATCGGTACCTCCGGTGCTCGGGTCGTCTCCGGTACCGTAGGAACTCCACCCGGGTGGAGGTTCCAGTGACTGTGACGCACCTCATATATCCGCGGGACGCGGTGAGCATCGGTGAGGCTTCCCGGCGCACCGGTGTCCCGGTGCGCACCATCCGGTTCTACTGCGACGAGGGACTGCTCACCGCCTACCGCACGACCGGCGGGCATCGGGTTTTCGCACCGGCGGACCTCGACCGGCTGGGATCGATCCGGCGACTGCGGGCCGTCGGCCTGGGGTTGGCCGCCATCGCCGAGGTGCTCGCCGGTGACCAGGAGGCCGCCACCGCGATCGCCGCGGAACGCGCGGCGGTGGCGGCGGAACTCGATGAGCTGTCCTGGCGGCACGCGGTGCTGTGCGCGCTCGAGCGGGCGGAAGGTCACGACCACGCGCTGACGAGTCTGGCGGCGGTGGCCGACCGCACGGCGGCCCGCACGGCGCTGATCGATTTCTGGCGCCCGCTCCTGTCCGCCATGCCGTCGCCACTGTTCGATGATTTCGCCGAGATGGATATCCCGCCGATCCCGGCGGCGCCGGACCCCGGGCAGGTGCTCGCGTTCGCCGAGCTCGTACGGCTCGTCCGGACGCCGATATTGCGCGAGGTGATCGCCCGGCAGCTCTGGCGATCGGACGCGGAATCGATCCGCGACGAGCGCGCCCTGCTCGCCGATCTGGCCACCGCCTACGCTCCGGCCGCGAACCGGGTACTCGCCGGTGACGAGCCGGCGGCCGGGCCGGAACTGGATCTGTTCGTCGCCGCGCACGCGCGGGCGCGCGGGCGCCGGGACACCCCCGGGTTCCGGCGGAAACTGCTGGCCGGTTCGGCCGCCGGGCATCCCGCCGCGGTCCGCTACTGGACGCTCACCGCGGAGACCGTGGGTAGCCACTGCACCACCGGCGCCGTGCAGGACTGGCTGGACGCGGCGCTGCTGCGCTCGGCCGGGCCGGAGCCGGCGCGGCGGTGATCCGGGCGGATCACCGCTCCTGGTCGGTGACATCATGATTCGGTCACCGACGGTTGTCGTGCGGCCGCGCCGGGTGCCCGGGTACGCTCCGACGGGTGGGCGGGAGCAAACGAATCCGGTGGAGTGTCCTGGCCGTGCTGTGCGCGGCGGCGACACTGCCGGGCTGTGGAAGTACGGTGCCGGGCTCGGCGATCGCCGCGGAGGGTGACGGGCCCGCGGCCGCGGGGTCACCGGAGACGACCGCGATCGCCGGTCGCTGGGTCGGGACCTATACGTGTGTGCAGGGTGATACCGGGCTGACCCTCACCATCGAACCCGCCGGGCAGGCCCAATTCCGCTTCTATCCGGTGCGGACGAATATGTCCGTGGAGTCCGGAACGTTCGAGATGCGCGTGTCGTTCGAGGCCGGGCTGCCCCGGTTCGAGCAGGTCGCCTGGCTGGAACCGGCCGAGGGGTACTCGATGGTGGATCTGGCCGCGACCGAACTCGACGACCACACCATGCGCGGAACCGTGATCGCGCCGGGGTGCTCGGTCTTCAGTGTGAGCCGGGAACGGTCGTAGTCGTCAACGCCGCCGGCCGGAGGCGCACGGGCCGGCCTTGGCGGTTTTGGCCTGATCGACCTCGTCATCGGTCAGGGCGCGGACGGGAAGGTCCTGGCGCGCGACGCTGTCCGCCCGGATACCGTTCAGCGTGATCGCCATATAGCGGCGCCAGACGTCCGGGTTGATCGGTTTCGCGAACTCGGCCAGGCCGTCGACCATATGGATCATCGCGAAGAGGTCCGAGGGTTCGATATCGGGTTGCAGGACACCCGCTTCCCGGGCGCGCGCCACGATCGCCGCGACGGCGGGTTTGATCCGGTCGCGCATCCCGTGGAAGCGCTCGGTGTCCAGGTCCAGTTCGAGGATCACCTCGCTGAATCCCCGGTTGATCGCCAGATGCCGGCAGGCGTATTCGACGAACTCGACGACACCGAGCCAGGGGTCGGGGTTGGCCCGGGCGGCCTCGGCGGCGTCGGCGAAATCGCCGAGGCCCTGTTCGAAGACCTCGGTGATGAGGGCGGCCTTGTTGGCGAACCGGCGATAGACCGTGCCCACACCGACGCCCGCGTGTTCGGCGACATCGTCGAGGGTGATCTCGAGTCCGCGATCGGCGAACAGTTCCCGGGCGGCCTCGACGATGCGCTGCTGATTGCGTGCGGCGTCGGCGCGCAGCCGCCGCGGTGCGCGCAGGGTCGTGGCGTGTTTCACAGCCACATTCTAGCAACGACGGGATTATGTGGAGGGCCTTCCTCCGTTATTGTGATAGCGTTCATCAAAGCGGAGATACTTCCTCCGTTTCTCTGATCTTTCCTCCATGACCACCTTCTTTCAAGGGGCGAGATGACTACCACCATCGATCGCGGGCCATCCGCGCAGAAAACACCGACGGACAGACGCGGTTCACACGCGCTGCGCTGGTGGGTGCTCGCCGTCCTCGGCGTCGCCCAGCTCATGGTCGTGCTCGACGCGACCGTCGTGAATATCGCGCTTCCCGAGGCGCAGCGCGATCTCGGTTTCGACGATGCGAGCCGGCAGTGGGTGATCACCGGATACGCCCTGGCCTTCGGCAGTCTGCTGCTGCTCGGCGGCCGGCTCAGCGACCTCTTCGGCCGGCGCAACACCTTCATCATCGGGCTGATCGGTTTCTCGGTGGCCTCGGCCGTCGGTGGCGCGGCCACCAACTTCGAGATGCTGGTCGGGGCACGTGTCGGCCAGGGCGTCTTCGGCGCACTGCTCGCGCCCGCGGCTCTCTCGCTGCTCACTGTGACCTTCACCGAACCCTCGGAACGCGCGAAGGCCTTCGGTATCTTCGGCGCGGTCGCCGGAACCGGCGGTGCGATCGGACTGCTGCTCGGCGGCGCGCTCACCGAATGGGCGTCGTGGCGCTGGGTGATGTTCGTGAACCTGGTCTTCGCGGCCGTCGCGCTGGTCGGCGCGGTGCTGCTGCTGGCCCGGCACGCCGGGGGTGCCCGGCCGAAACTCGATATTCCGGGCACGGCCGTGGTCACCGCCGCGCTGTTCGCCATCGTCTACGGGTTCTCCCACGCCGAAAGCAACGGCTGGACCGATTCGGCCACCCTCGCCTTCCTGATCGGCGGCGCTGCCCTGCTGGCGCTGTTCGTCTGGCTCGAGACCCGGGTGGCGCATCCGCTGCTGCCGCTGCGCATCGTGCTCGACCGCACCCGCGGCGGAGCCTACCTGGCGGTGTTCGTCATGGGAATCGGGATGTTCGCCATCTTCCTGTTCCTCACCTACTACATGCAGCTGACGCTGGGCTATTCACCGATCATGACCGGCGTGGCGTTCCTGCCGATGGTGGCGGCGATGGTCGCCTCGTCCACTACCACACCCTCGCTGCTGCTGCCGAAACTCGGCCCCAAGGTGGTCGTGAGCGGTGGGTTCGTGATCGCCGCGGTCGGAATGGCCTGGCTCACCCGGATCGGTCTCGACACCGGGTACGCCACGCATATCCTGCCCGGATTGATCCTGCTGGGCCTGGGTCTGGGCGGTGCGATGTCGACCGCCTTCCAGAGCGCCACGGCCGGGGTGCGCCACGACGACGCCGGTGTCGCGTCCGCGATGATCAACACCAGCCAGCAGGTCGGCGGGTCGATCGGTACCGCGCTGCTCAGCACCATCGCGGCCTCGGCCGCCGGTGACTACCTGGCCGCGCGGACGCCGGATCAGCTCACCGTCGCGCAATCGGCCATCGAGAGTTACACCACCAGTTTCGCCTGGGGCGCAGGTATTTTCGCCTTCGGCGCGGTGGTGCTCGGCTTCCTGCTGCCGAACGCGCTCCCGGCTCCGGCCGAAGGGGAACCGGTACTCGCGCACTGAGTTCCGGTCACTCGCCCCGGTCTCGAACCGCCCGTCGCCGCATATCGCGGCGGCGGGCGGTCGGCGTTACCGCCACCGAACCGGCTCCGGCAGCGCGTATCCGCGCTCCGCCAAGAGATCTCGCAGCAGATCGGGCCGGTTCGTGATGAGCCCGTCGACGCCGAGGTCGAGCAGGGCGGCCATGGTGGCGGGGTCGTCGACCGTCCACGGCACCACCCGGATCCCGTGCCGGTGCGCGGCGTCCACCAGCGCCCGCGTGGTGAAGGGCCGGTAGCCGGGGTCGCCGCGGACACCGTCCTGCGGGTCGCCGTGGACCGGTGATACCGCGGCGACGCCCAGCGAAGCCGCGGCCGCCACATACTTCTCCGGCAGCGTGCCCGGGAAATCGTCGATATCGAGACCGCCCAGCCACGGTGAACGTCCGGGCCGGCCGTCCTGGAGGAACTGCGCGCCGTTCGTGAGCGCGACCAGCGCGAGTTCGGGCGCGAGTTCGCGCACCGAGCTGAGTGCCGCCCAGTCGAAACTCTGGATCGTGACCCGGCCGGTCAGCCGGGCCCGCCGGACCTCGTCGACGACGATGCGCGCGAAATCCGCGCGCGGCATGGTCTCCGACGGTGCGGCGGCCTCCACTTTGGTCTCGATATTGAAGCGCACCGATTCGGCGCGAGCGGCGCGCACGAGATCGAACACCTCCGACAGCAGTGGTATCGCCGCCCCGGGGGCGGTGCGCTGCCGCGGGTGGCCGGGCAACCGCCGGGAGCCGCAGTCGAGTGTCCGTACCTGGGCGAGGGTGAGGTCGCGGATGAATGTCGTTCCGGGAACGTAGGGGAACTCGGGGTCACCGGGGAAGGCGGGGGCGGTATCGGCGCACTTGGCCGGGTTCGGATCGCGGTCGTGGGTGACCACGGGGTAGCCGTCGGCGGTGATCTGCACATCCAATTCGAGTGTGCTCACCCCGAGTTCGACGGCATCGGCGAAAGCGGCGAGGGTGTTCTCCGAAACCAGTCCGAGCCCGCCCCGATGCGCTTGCAGATCGAACTCCCGCGGTGTGTCCGGCGTGCGTTCGGCGGCCGGGGCGCAACCGGCGACCAGGACCAGGAACATCAGCGTGACAACCCACCGCACAACCCCATCGTGTCCCGCCCCGCACCACCGCGTCGACCGTTCGGAGCCCGATGTTCCAACTGTCAACGACCTGGTCGGATGCGGTTCACCGGTGCGCAATCGTCCCGGTGCCGCATAGGTGGTCACTCTTCATGCCTGGTAGTGGGTGACGTACAGGGACGTCGTGGCCGGCCTGCGGTGCAGTGCGACGAAGTCCGCGCGGGTGGCGCCGCGCAGTGTGGTGTCCAGGTTGGACAGCGGCTCATCTCGGACGCCCCGCCACCGTCCATGGAACGCGATTCAGTGCAGTGCCGGCCGTCGGTGCGCTGTCGCGTCACCCGGTGCGCACGGCCGGAGCGGCCGGTCAGCGTTCGCACTCGAAGCGGCCGATGGGCAATACGCGGTCGGCCGACCCACCCGCGGGCGGTGCCGCGGGTGGGTCGGCCTGTGGTTCGGGTGCGGTCGGGTCAGCCGGTGGGCCGGGTTGCCCGGCGGGGCCGCCGCGACCCGCGCGCCGAGTCGCTGTGGTGTGCGCCGCCGGTGGCCGCGTTCCGCGAAGTGGCCGAATGCTGGTTGCCGCCCTGCTGCCGCCCGGTGGCGGCCGCGGGCTGGCGGGTCGAATGCCCGGGCGCGCCGACCCGTTTCCGGGTGCCGTCGGTGCCGTTGCCGCGGCGGGCGCCGGAACCACGTGCCCCGGCGTGCTCCACCGCGCCGGCCCGGTTGTCCGAGGTGCCGCCTTGGCCGCGACGCCCGCCGCGCGGGGCGGCGTGCTCGGCGGTCCCGCCGGTATTTCCGCCGTCCCGGCCGCGCGCCGCGGAGCCGCGTCCGCGGCCGCCACGGGAACGCCCCTGACCGCCGCCGGTGTTGCGGGCACCGTCACGTTCGGAGGCCACCGGCCGGGACTCGGCCACAACCGGTCCGGGCACCGCTCCGCCGGTGAGCGCGGTAACCGCCGGGGACGCGGCGGTCACGGATCGCGGGGCCACATCGATACCGGCCTTGCGCAGCAGCGCCGCCACATCCTTGCGCTGATCCGGCAGCACCACCGTCACCACGGTGCCTGCCGTGCCCGCGCGCGCGGTGCGGCCGGAACGGTGCAGGTAGGCCTTGTGCTCGGCGGGCGGATCCACGTGCACGACCAGTTCGAGATCGTCGACGTGGATGCCGCGGGCGGCGATATCCGTCGCGACCATCACCTTCGCGGTACCCGCGGCGAACGCCGCGAGATTGCGGTCGCGGGCGGGCTGGGACAGGTTGCCGTGCAGATCGACGGCGGAGATCCCGGCGCGCGTCAGCTCTCCGGCGAGCCGCCGGGCGTGATGTTTGGTGCGCATGAACAGGATGCGGCGGCCGTCGCCCACCGCCAGCGCCCGCACGAGTTCCTTCTTCGACGTGGCACCGTCGACCTCGAAGACGTGGTGTTCCATCTTCGGCGGCGGCGCGGCCGCGTCGTCGACCGAATGCGAGACCGGGTTGCGCATGAACCGGTTGACCAGCTTGGAAACGCCGTTGTCCAGCGTCGCCGAGAACAGCAGCCGCTGGCCGTCGGCCGGCGTGGCCGCGAGAATCCGGGTCACGCCGGGCAGGAAGCCGAGATCGGCCATATGGTCGGCCTCGTCCAGCACGGTGACGCGGACCGCGTCCAGGGTCAGTGCCCGCTGCTTCATCAGGTCTTCCAGCCGGCCGGGGCACGCGACGACGATATCCACGCCCTGCGCCAGCGTCCTGATCTGGCGGTTGACCGGAACGCCACCGAATACGGTCGTCACCCGGAGTCCGCGGATCTGGGCCAGCGGGGTGACGGTGGCCGCGATCTGGGTGGCGAGTTCACGGGTGGGGGCCAGGATCAGGCCGGTGGGTCGTTTCGGGGCTCGCGCGGTTCCGGCGAGCCGGGCCACGAGCGGGATCCCGAACGCGAGGGTTTTGCCGCTACCGGTTTTCCCGCGACCCAGGACATCGCGCCCGGTCAGGGAGTCGGGCAGGGTGGCGGCCTGGATGGGGAACGGTTCGGTGATACCGCCGGTCGCCAGCGATGCGGCGATATCGGCGGGCACGCCCAGGTCGGGGAACGACTGCGCGGCAGCAGTATGGACAGACATGTATTACGGGGGCCTTTCGGCATCGGAGGTGAAACCGCGACGTCCGTTCGGACCGTTCGTCCGCGCCTACACGAGGTGGCGGTGTCGCGGGTCCCGACGCGAAAGGCTGAGAATCCGCGACGGATAGTACGGGGGTGCGCATCGGGCGCAAGTACTACGAACACCCTACCGTACCGATCGGCCCGTTCCGATCATGGCGAACGTCACCCCGCGCCGTCGCTGCCGAAGTGAGCCGAAATCCGGCTCGGCGGCCTTCCCGTCCGGTCCGGTCCAATGAAACGTGAAAACGTGCCGACAATTTCATTGCCGGAGCGTTGCCCGGCGGGGTACTTGCGATCATCGGCTCCCCGGCGGAACAATCGAGTGAAGCGCTCCAATTCCGTAGCTCTATCTGTCGTGGTATATCTCTGCTGCGGCGCCCGACCGGGTTCCGTCGAGTTTCGTCGAAGAAGAGTGTGCGCGTGTCCAATCCAACCGAACCCACTCGCGGGCCGATCCCGCGCCCCCATTCGCTGACGACGGGCTCCGGGCCCGGGTCGTCCGGCGGCGGAGCCGAGCGCGGAGTGCTGATCGTCTCTGGTGTGGGTATCGGGTTGGCGATCGTCGGGCTGGTTGTCTCCCTGGTCGCCGGGACCGGGACCGGTGACGCGGATTCCGATACCGCACAACCGATTACGACCTCCACCTCCAGTTCGGCGTCGGTACCCCCGCCGGCGCCGCCGGCGCCCGCCGTGCCGCAGCAGTACCTGGCCGATATGTCGCCCACCAGTGGCCCGGCCTACATGGGGGCGATGACCGTGGCCGGCGCGTCCTACCCGCATTCGATTTATCAACAGTTCAGCGGCTGCGATACCGAGGTCGCCCACACCTACAACCTGAACCGCGAGTGGTCGCGTTTCTCGTCGACCGTCGGCATCGCCGACGGCGGTAATTCCCAATCGGTCCTGCAGTTCGAACTGATCGCCGACAACAAATCGATCTATAACTCCGGAAATGTCCGGGCGGGCGAGTCGCCGAAGATCGATGTGCCGGTGACGGGTGTGCAGAATCTCACCATCAGTTTCCTGTTCGTCGGCGGCAATTTGGAGAGTTGCAGCCAGGCCGGCAACGGCGTGTGGGGAGACGCGGGTCTCAGCAAATAAGGCCGCGGGCGGGCTCCGGCGGGCGGTCCAGCGCCACCGCCAGTTCCCGTTTGCGCGCGGAGGACAGGTGCCGGTAGTTGCTGCCGGAGATCGCGCAGTCCAGCGCCCACAGCATCCGCAGGTCGAGGTTCTCGCCCCCGGCCGCCCGCATCTGCCGGTAGGTCTCCACCGCACCGACCCGCCGTAACGCCTCGAAGCTGTCGATATCGGCCTTCGCGAGCCAGGCGGCGGCGTGCCGGCCGACCTGCCACTGCCGGTCGTGCCATTCGAGAATCTTCAGGTGGGCTCGGCCGCGCACGATATCGGCGGCATCCCAGATGGCGGGGCGCAGTTCGCCGGGGTCGGTGGGCGCGTCGGCGCGCTCCAGCACCGACTCCCTGGCCCGTATCGCGGTGCTCACCATGTGGTGGAACCGCCGGAAGATCTGGATCTCGCCGCTGACCCACCCGCCGGAGTGGTCCAGGTAGGTGTAGTCGGTGCCGCCGGATTCGGTGTCCAGCTGGGCGGCATTCAACGCCCAGTCGCGGCATTCCCGCGGCGAGGAGGGCCGGACCACGATTGCCTCCGCCACTCGTTCGGTATGTCCGTGCTCGGGTTCCCGATACGGCGAATGCGCGGCTCCGGCGAGTCCGCGGGTCCGCCAGCGCACGGTGCCCTCCGGTGCGGACCGTAGCGGCAGTGCGCGCCGGAGCTCGCGGGTGGCCCGGGTGGTGAGCCGCGTGCACCAGCCGGGTACCAGCACGATCGGATCGGCGGGGTCGGCCTCGAACGGGGTCGGGCTCAGGAACGGGCGATCGATCACGAGCACGGTGCCGGGGCGGGCCTGGTAGGCCAGCCCCCACAGCAGGGTGGCCAGCAGGCGCGCGCCGTGATCGTCGGAGAGCACATGCCAGGTGTAGTGGTGGTAGTTCGTGCTGAACCGGGCGGTCGTCCCCGGGCGCAACGAGATGACGGTGTGGCGACGTCCGTCCAACCGCATCGACCGGCGATGCAGTTTCAGCCCGTCACCCACCGCCCGTGCGGTCCGGGGGCGCTGTTGGAGTGTGCTCATCGCCTTCCATGAAGCCGGACGGGGTGGGCGGATTCAACAGGTTTTCGCCGCCGCGGCTCCGTTCCGGCCCGGGAGCAACCGGGCCGCGCGCCGCTCGGTGGTCTTCTATCAGCGGAGACTCGCGATAATCCGCGGTCGGGCCGGCGCGTGTCGTGAGCGTTTCCGGCCTGCCCCGGACGTAACCATCATGTTTCCTTCCTTTCCCGTTCTCTTCCGCGCGCCTGCACCCTGTGTTAGAACTCATGTCAGTTGTCATACAAATTGGAGGCACCGTGGAGGCAGCCCTTCTGATCACCGATGTCGATGTCATCGACGAAACCGGTGTCCGGACCGCTGACGTCGCCGTGGAGGGCGGCCGGATCGCCGCGGTCGGCCCGCGGCTGCCGGTCGAATCGGCCCGCGACCGGATCGACGGCACCGGACGGCTGCTGTTCCCCGGATTCATCGACCTGCACGCGCATTCCGCACTCCGCGCGTTCGACGATCCGCTGCTCACCGCCAAGATCGCGCAGGGATTCACGACCGAGCTGATCTGCCCGGACGGGCTGGGACCCGCCCCGGTCACCGACGCGACCCTGGCGAGCCGGCGCCGGTACCTGCAGGGGCTGGAACCCAGCGCGTCGGCGCCGTGGAACTGGCGCGGTACGGGGGAGTACCTGGGAGCGCTGGCCGGGGCCCGGCCAGCCGCGAACATGGTCGCCTGTGTTCCGCACAGCGCGGTCCGGGAGGCGGTGATGGGTAACGCCGACCGGCGGCCCGATGCCCGGGAGATGGCCGCGATGCGGGATCTCATCGAGGAATCGCTGGCCGCGGGCTGCCGGGCGGTCTCGTTCGGGATGATCTACGCACCCGGTCTCTACGCCGATACCGAGGAACTCATCGGGATCGCGGAGTGTGCGGCGAAGTTCGACGTTCCGCTGGTCCCGCATGTGCGCAACGAGGCGGCGGGGGTGCTCGAGTCGATCGCGGAATTCGTCCGGGTCGCCGAACTCACCGGAGCGGCGCTGCATGTCTCGCATGTGAAGCTGGTGGGCGTTCCGGAGCTGCTGGCCGACCTCATCGACCTGCTTGCCTCGGCGCAGGACCGCATCCGGCTCACCTTCGACCAGTACCCGTACGGCGCCGGCAGCACCCTGCTGAGCGCCCTGCTGCCGCCCTACGCCTTCGACGGTGGACCCACCGCGACGCTCGAACGCCTCCGCGACCCCGCCGAACGGGAACGGATGGGCCGCGATATGCATCGCGGTATCCGCGGCTGGGAGAACCTCTTCGGCGCCTGCGGGCCCGACAATATCGTCATCACCCAGGCCGGTGGCCCGCGTGCCGGGGACATGAGCAAAACCGTCGCGCAGATCGCGGGGGAGACCGGCGCGGATCCGGCGTTCGCGGTGCTGGACCTGCTCTCCGAAACCGAGCTGGACGCCGCCATGATCGACCACTACTCGGCCGAATCGGTGGTCGAGGAGATCTTCGTCCGCTCCGGTGCGATGGTCGGCTCCGACGGAGTTTTCAACCCGCATCCGCATCCGCGGCTGTACGGCACGGCGCCGAAAGTGCTCGGGCGGTTCGCGTTGCGCGAGAGCCTGATCACCCTGCCGGATGTGGTGACCCGCATGTCGGCCGGTCCGGCGCGGCTGCTCGGGCTCGACGATCGGGGCGCGGTCGCCGACGGGTTGCGCGCGGACCTGGTGCTGATCGATCCACGTCGCTACATCGACAGCGCGACCTACGCCGACCCGCACCGCACCCCCGACGGGGTGGATCTGGTGACGGTCGGCGGGACCCCGGTCTGGCGTGCGGGCGCGCATACCGGCGCGCGCCCGGGCACCGTGACCGGCGCGACCGGAAGTGAGTGCTGACATGGGCGGAACCGCCGCATTCGGCCACCCGCTGCCCGACCATCCGGATCGTGACGCGGTCAGGGGTTTCCTGTTGCGGCTGCTGGCCGCACGCAGCCCGGCCACGGCCGAACAACCCGCGGCGCGGGTATTGCGTGCGGAGCTCACCGCGCTCGGGTTCACCGTCACCGTCGACGACTGGGGCAATGTGATCGGGACCAGGAGGTTCGGGGACGGGCCGACGGTGCTGGTGGACTCTCATCTGGACACGGTGGAGGTCGCCGACCCCGGGGCGTGGTCACACGATCCGTGGGGCGAGGTGGCCGGTGGCGTGGTCTACGGCCGCGGCGCGGTCGATATGAAAGGCGCGCTGGCCGCCTGCGTCCACAGCGCGGCGATGCTCGCCGATTGCCGGCGCGGGACCCTGGTGATCTCGGGGACCGTCTGCGAGGAACTGGTCGAAGGGCCCGCGCTGAGCCGGGTACTCGAACAGGTGCGCCCCGATGTCGTGGTGATCGGGGAACCGTCGGCGAACCGGTTGATGCTCGGGCAGCGCGGCCGGGCGGAGGTCCGGGTCGAAGTGCTCGGCAGGTCGGGTCATTCGGCCTACCCCGAGGCCGGGGTGAACGCCGCCGAGGTCATGGCCGATGTGATGACCGCGCTGCGCGGGCTGGAGTTCCCTGATCACCCGGATCTCGGTCCGGCGATGATCGCGCTGACCAACCTGAAATCCGAGCCCTATCCGAATGTCTCGGTGCTGCCGGACCGGTGCACCGCCGTCTACGACCGCCGCACGGTGGTCGGGGAATCGGCCGGCGATGTGCTGGCGCCGGTCCGTGCGATCGCCGAACGCGCGGCAGGGGCGTCGGGTGCCCGCGTCCGCGTCGGCCTCGCGCACAGCGATTTCACCACCTGGACCGGAACGGCCGTACGCGCCGAATCCTTCGCCCCGGCATGGTGCTTCCCCGCGGACCGGTGGCCCGCGGCAGATGCGCTGAACGCGTTCGCCGCGGCCGGTCTGGACGCCGGCCCCGGCTACTACCGGTTCTGCACCAACGGTTCGGCCTCCGCGGGCCGCCACGGGATTCCCACCCTCGGGTTCGGCCCGGGCGATCCCGGCCGCGCCCACACCACCGACGAATGCCTCGCACTCGACGACCTGTACCGGGGCACCTACGGCTTCGCCGTCCTGTTACGGGCACTGCTCACCGCTGAAGAGTCTGCGTCCGAGCAGATCTGAACACCGAAGGATCGACAATGAACGCGACCGTTATCACCATCATGGTGGTCTATCTGGCCGTCATGATCGGGATCGGGCTGTACGCACGGACCCGCATCAAAGACGGCACCGATTATCACCTCGCCGGGCGCCGCCTGGGCGTGATGATGATGGCCGGCACCCTGGCCGCCACCGAGATCGGCGGCGGCAGTTCGGTCGGCGTGGCCAGTAAGGCCTACGGCGACTGGGGCCTGTCGGCGGGCTGGTATGTGGTGGCCGCCGGAATCGGCATCCTGCTGGTGTCGTTCGTGGCGCCCGCGATGCGCCGGACCATGGCGGTCACCGTGCCGGAGGTCATCGGGCGGCGGTACGGCCCGGCCGCGCAGACGATGTCGGCGGTACTGGGCAGCGTCGCGCTGGTGGCGCTGACCGCTGTGCAGATCACGGCGACCGCCACCATCGTGTCCACCCTGGGCGGTGTGAGCCTCACCTGGTCGATCCTGTTCACCGGGGTCGCGGTGATCTTCTACACCTGGATCGGCGGAATGTGGAGTGTCACCCTCACCGATTTCGTGCAGTTCTTCCTGATCGTGGGTGGGTTCGCTGTCGCGATCCCGTTCGCGTTGCACAACGCGGGCGGCTGGGGGTCGGTGGTGGACAATCTGCCCGAGGGGCAGCTCGGGTTCACCAAGATCGGCTGGCCCACCATCATCGGTCTCGTGGTGCTGTACTTCATGACCTTCTCCACCGGTCAGGAAGCGGTGCAGCGGTACTACTCCGCGAAATCGCCGCGGACCGCGGTGCTGGGCTCGGTGCTGTGCGGTTCGCTGATGTCGGTGTATGCCTTCATCCCCGCGGTGCTCGGGCTGATCGCGCTGGCCGTGTATCCCGATATCGATCCCAACAACGCGCTGGCCACGGTGTCGGTGGGTCTGTTGCCGCCGCTGATCGCGGGATTGCTGCTGAGCGCGGTCGTCTCGGCGACGCTGTCCAGCGCCAGCGGGAACATGCTCGGTTCGTCCACCATCTTCATCAAGGATCTGCTGCCCAAACTGGGCCGGCCGGTCACCGAGGACAACGAACTCCGCTACAGCCGCATCGCCGTGGTGGTGGTCGGGGTGCTGGCGACCCTGATCTCGCTGTGGAGTCAGGCGATCATCCCGTTGCTGGTCTTCGCGTTCACCATGCGGTCCGCCGGACCGTTCTCGGCGTTCCTGTTCGCGCTGGTGCTGAAGAAGACGAGCCGGATGGCCGGTGCGGTGTCCATCGTCGTGGGCACGGTCTGCGGATTCGGCTGGGAACTGGCGGACGAACCGTTCCAGGTCGCGGCCATCATCTTCGGCAGCGTCTGCGGCCTCGCCTCGTTCCTGCTGATCCATCTGATCGATGCGAAACGGGGCCGGCTGGTCGGCGACAGCTACGGCCCGGATGCCGAGCGCGATCCGGCGATCGCGGCGCCCGAGACCGCCCGCTGAAACGCTCTGCGCCCCGCCACCCGGTGGCGGGGCGCAGGTCGATTGCGGGGTGTTCAGCTCTCGCGGCGGCGGCGCAGCTGAAAACGGAACGCCTCCGGCGACAGCCACGCCTCGCTGCGATTCACCACGACCCCCACCGAATCGCGAGTGAGTTCGCTGAGCTGCAGCAGCGGACTGCCTTCCTCGCAGCCGAGCCGGTCGCGGAGTTCGCCGGTCGCGACCACCGGGGTGAGGGTGCAGTCGGAGTATTCGGCCAGGCCGTCGGCGAGCAGGAGGTCCAGGACCGAGCCGTCGAAGCGGCGCCGGATCAGATCGGCGGACAGCACCGATTCCGGGACGTAGTCGACGATCAGTGCGACCTTACGGTCTCCCACCGATTTCGTACGGGTCACCACGGCCACCGGTCCCGGTTCGAAAACCTCGGCGAGCGGATCGTCGTCGCGGTCGATGCGGGTGAATTCCAGGTCACCGGTGCGGATTTCCTTGCCGGACTGTTCGGCGAAGGTATCGAAGGACGACAGCCGGTCGATACCGGAGCTGATCGATTCGGGCAGCGGCAGCACGATCGAGCCCGACCCCCGGACGATGCGGATATAGCCCTGATCCTTGAGGCTCTGCAGCGCGGCGCGGATGGTCACCCGGGAGGCGCCGAAAAGGCGTGACAGTTCACTCTCCGAGGGCAGTCGCTCGCCGGCTCCGAGGCGCCGGGACAGGATGAATTCGTTGAGTATCGCGTCCCGGATCTCCGCGTGCAGCTGGCGCCGCGACCGGATCCGGGTGATGTCGTCGCCGATACCCGCGGAATCGCCGGACGGGCTGCTGGCCATCGCGGAACCCTTTCCCAAGCTGTGGACGGAAATGCACGCCGAGACGCTCCGGCAGCCTATCAGGGCGATTTGGCTTAAGTCACTTGACAGTTGTCATACAAATTTCTAGGCTGAGGCCGATATCCGCAGGCCCGGGAGGAACCCATGTCAGAACCGCGACTCGTACCGAATCCCTTGGTGGCCAAGGGCGCCGTGGGTTCGCTCGTGGGCGAGAGCCGCGCCTTCCACCGGTCCATGCCGGACTACCGGCCCACCCCGGTTGCGGCCCTGCCCGCGGCCGCCGCGCGGCTGGGCGTGGGATCGGTGTACGCGAAGGACGAATCCCGCCGCATGGGTATGCCGTCGTTCAAGATCCTCGGCGCCTCCTGGGCCACCTACCGCAGCCTGCTCGCCCATCTCGGCCACCGCGCCGACAGCGGAATCGGGCTCGCCGAGTTGCGCGCCGAACTGGCCGCCGGGCCGGATCTGCGGCTGGTCTCGGCCACCGACGGGAACCACGGCCGCGCCGTCGCCCGGATGGCGGGCCTGCTCGGACTCTCCGCGCATATCCTGGTGCCCGAAGATATGGTGCGGGAACGAATCGATGCCATCGCCGTGGAGGGCGCCGAGGTCGAAATCGTGTCCGGCGGTTACGACGACGCCATCCGCCGCAGCGCCGAACTCGCCGATGCCCGCTCGCTGGTCGTCTCCGACACCTCCTGGGAGGGTTACGTCGAACCGCCGTCCTGGGTGATCGACGGCTACTCCACGATGATCGGCGAAATCCTCGACGAGATCGACGCCGGAAATATCCCGCGACCCACCGTCGTGGCCGCGCAGATCGGTGTGGGCGCCTTCGCGGCCGCGGTGGCGCGCGGGTTCGCCGGCCGTACCGGTACCCGTCTCGTGGGTGTCGAGCCGACCGACGCCGACTGTATGACCGCGAGCGTGGAAGCCGGTGGCATCACCACCATCCCCGGTCCGCAGCGGTCGAATATGGCCGGGCTCAACTGCGGCACACCGTCGGTGATCGCCTGGCCCGATGTGTCCTCGGGGTACGACACCTTCGTCACGGTCGCCGATTCCGCCGCCGAGGAGGCGATGCGGCTGATGTTCGGCGACGGGCTGGTGTCGGGGGAGAGCGGCGCGGCCGGGCTGGCCGGTCTGCTGAGCCACACCGGCGCGCTCGGACTCGGGCCGGACGATCACGTGCTGGTGATCTCCACCGAGGGAGCCACCGATATCGCGAACTTCAACCGGGTCACCGGTGCCGCGCTCGTCGCCGAGTAGGAGTAGCAGATGACCATCCACGATTCCTCGCTCCGTATCGATGCGGAGCGGCTGTGGCGATCCCTGGACGAACTGGGATCGGTAGGGGCGTATTTCGACGAGGACGCGGGACTGCACGGGGTGCGCCGGCTGGCACTGACCGACGCCGATATCGCGGGCCGGGAACTGGTCACCGGCTGGATGCGGGCGGCCGGGCTCGCCGTCACCACCGACCGGGTGGGCAATATCTACGCCCGGCGCGCCGGTGCGGACAACGCCGCCGCGCCCGTGATGGTCGGTTCACATATCGACTCAGTGGCGACCGCGGGCCGGTTCGACGGCTGTTTGGGTGTGCTGGGCGGGCTCGAGGTGGTCCGCACCCTGAACGACCACGGCATCACCACCGAGCACCCGATCGAGGTGGCGATCTTCACCGAGGAGGAGGGCGCCCGCTTCGGCACCGATATGCTCGGCAGCGCCGTGGCCGCGGGCCGGATCGATCTGGACGCCGCACGGGCGCGCACCGATTCCGCCGGAGTGACCGTGGGATCCGAACTCGACCGGCACGGCCTGGCCGGCGCGGTCGAGGTTCCCATACGGTCACCCCACGCCTACCTCGAATGCCATATCGAGCAGGGCCCGATCCTGTCCACCGGAGACACCCGGATCGGCGTGGTCCAGGGCGTGCAGGCGATCACCTGGCTGGAACTCCGGATCACCGGCCGCGCCGCGCACGCCGGCGCCACCCCCCAGCGCCTGCGCCGCAACGCGGGCCTGGCCGCCGCGCTGATCACGGTGCGCCTCGACGAGATGGTGGAGTCGGGGGAGTACGGGCTGCTGCTGGCCACCGTCGGGCGGCAGGTCAACTACCCCAACCTGATCAATATCGTGCCCGAGAAATCGCTGCTCACGGTCGATCTACGCAATCCCGACGGCGCGGCCATGGCGCGCGCCGAGGCCGATCTCGCCACCTGCATCGCCGAGGTGGAGAAGGCCACCGGGGTCACGATCACCTCCCGGGTCACCGCCAAGACCCCGCCGGTGGCATTCCCCGACTCCATGCGCGACCTGGTCGAGAAACACGCCTCGAATCTCGGGATGAGTTGTGAACGGCTGACTTCCGGCGCCGGCCACGATGCCGGGGAGATCGCCGCCCTGTGCCCGTCGGGGATGATTTTCGTGCCCGGACTGTACGACGGTATAAGTCATAATCCGCGTGAATATTCGACGCCCGAAGCCTGCGCGGACGGAATCGACGTCCTGCTGCACGCTGTTCTCGAACTGGCGGGGTCGGGGAACGAGTGAAGTACCGGCGGCCCGGAAAACAAGAACGGCGCGGAATTTCTGTTCCGCCGGGCCCGTCCCGGACGTTTACCCCGCTTTCGGTAACACGCTGAAATATGCCCCGGAACAGCGCTTTCACTCTGTTACTGTTCCGCGCATGAAATTCACCTCGGGCAGGCTTTTTTCGTGTGCGATGGGTGTGGTTTGTTCGGTTGCGGCGTCCCTGGCCGCGGCCCCGGCGGGAAATGCCGAAGTGGTGTCACTTCCGCCGCACGAGAAGACATTCCAATCCGTCGACGGCCCGGTTTTCGTCGTCGGCCATCGGGACGAACTGGTCGACAAAGTGCCCCCGCTGAACCTGGCCGGAACGGTGCGCGAGGTGTTTCTGTCCGGTGTCGCCTACAGTTCGGTCGATTCGGGTGCCGGTGGTGAACTCCACGTCGGGTATCACGTCGGCTGCTGGGCCGAATTCACCGGCGCCTCGGCCGGAACGGGCACGACCCAGGAGTCCCTCGGCCTCGAGGTATCGGTGCTGCCCGGGCAGGTTGTCGATGTTCCGCTGGTCGAGAAGACGATCGTCCCGGGCGTGCCGGGCCGGGTCGCGTATCACGACGTGCATCTGGTGATCAACGGCTGTATCGGGCCGGCGGTGGTCCGTCAATACGCCGAGATCCAGATGAAATCGGATGCCGTGGATGAACGGGGCGTGGTCTACGGCGACCCGCTGTGGATCTGACCGTCGGTGCCCGCGGGCAACTCGGCGAGGCACTCGAACGACCGGGCAGGTGTTCACGACCGGTGGCGTCGGATCGAGAGGTAGCGGTCCCGCCCGAGTATCGAAAAGTTCGTGTCGCAGAGGGGCGTGAGCCGGCGGCCGGTCACCGGTCGGCGCGGGTGGACTGCGGGTTCTCACGGCTACCCTCGCACCGGGCCGTGGCGATGACCGGCCGGTTGGTCAGCGTGGCGTGTAGGTCATGCAGCGGGCCGAGTGGTCGGCCTCGCCCGGGCCGACCCGGATATCGCCGGCGGTGCATTCGAGGTCCGCGTTGTGCGCGCAGTCGGCGCGCTGGCACGCCCCGACCATGCTGGTGACCGTGTCCAGTCCGCCGCGGACGGCCAGCGGGATGAACGTCGCGCAGTCGGCGGTGCCGTTCTGGCCGGAGACGTTGATCGCGTAGGCGTGACAGCCGTCGTGGTTGTAGGAACAACTGTTTACTGTGCATTCGCTGACGTGCGGCATTTCCATGGTGGTCATGTGCTTAGTCCTCCGGGGCTGTGGGGAGTCCTGCTCATGCGGCTACCACCATAGACGCGCGGAACGGCACTCGGAACCCTTCCGCGTCTGTCGGCGCGCGGTCGCCCCCCGGTGTTCGGCAGCTGGTATCCGGTGTTTGCCGAATGTTGTCCGAACCCGCATCCGTGATCCCTTCGAGCAATAAGTGAACGTTATTTACTAAAGCATGTTCACAAATGTGGTGTGGTGTGGTTCACTCCTGTTACTGCGTATCTAGAGGAGGCATCGTGACCGCACCGTCCCTGTCCCACGATTTCGATTTCACCGACCCCGACCTCTTGGCCGGCCGGCTGCCGATCGAGGAGTGGGCCGAGCTGCGCCGCGCCGCGCCGGTGTGGTGGGTCGACCAGCCCGACGGGGTCAGTGGTTTCGACGACGGCGGTTACTGGGTGGTCAGCAAGCTCGACCACATCAAGGAGATCTCCAAGAACTCCGAGGTCTACTCCACCCACGCCAACACCGCGGTGATCCGTTTCAACGGCGAGATCACCCGCGACGAGATCGATATCCAGCGCGCCATGCTGGTCAATACCGACCCGCCGGAGCACGACAAACTCCGCCGCATCATCTCCCGCGGTTTCACCCCCCGCGCCATCCAGAGCCTGCGCGACGCCCTGCGTGAACGCGCCGAGCGCATCGTGCACGAGGCGAAGAAGACCGGCGGCGGTGACTTCGTCGAACAGGTCGCGTGCGAACTGCCCCTGCAGGCCATCGCCGAACTGCTCGGCGTGCCGCAGGAGGACCGCGGCAAACTCTTCGACTGGTCCAACCAGATGATGGGTTACGACGACCCCCAGTACGCAGACAGCTACCGGATGGCCAACGCGCAGGTCATGGGCTACGCCTGGAACCTCGCCGAAGAACGCCGCGGCTGCCCCGCCGACGACATCATCACCCAGCTGCTCAGCGCCGATGTCGACGGTGAGGCGCTGACGTCCGAGGAATTCGCCTGGTTCGTCATCCTGCTCGCGGTGGCCGGTAACGAGACCACCCGCAACGCCACCACCCACGGCATGAAGGCCTTCGTCGACAACCCCGAACAGTGGGAGCTCTACCGGGCCGAACGTCCCCGCACCGCCCCCGACGAGATCGTCCGCTGGGCCACTCCGGTGATCGCCTTCCAGCGAACCACCTTGCAGGACACCGAGATCGGCGGCCAGGAGATCAAGAAGGGTCAGCGCGTCGGCCTCTTCTACGCCTCCGCCAACTTCGACGAGGACCACTTCACCAACCCGTTCGAATTCGACTGCACCCGCAACCCGAACCCGCACGTCGGCTTCGGCGGGACCGGCACCCACTACTGTGTCGGCGCCAATCTCGCCCGCCTGCAGCTCGACCTGATCTTCAACGCCATCGCCGATGTGATGCCGAACCTGCGTCAGGTCTCCGAACCCGTTCGGCTACGGTCGGGTTGGCTCAACGGAATCAAGAACTGGCAGGTCGCCTACGAATGACACCACCCGCCCGGCGCGGCCGGATGCCCGCGGTCAGCGACGCGGATATCCGGCGCGTGGCCGCGGAACTCCTGGTCGAGCACGGCGCGGAGGCATTGACCCTCCGCGCCATCGCGCGTGCGCTCGGCATCACCGCGCCCGCCCTCTACCGCTACTACCCCTCCCGCGAAGAGATCCTGGCCGCTCTGCGCCGCGATATCTGTAAACGGCTGGCCGACGACCTCGCCGGGCAGGTGGCGGAGCTCCCCGACGACGGCGTGGTCCGGCTGTTCGCCATCTGCCGCGCGTTCCGGCGGTGGGCGCTGGCCCATCGCAACGAGTTCACGCTCGTGTTCGCCTCGCCGGCGGCCGACGGGGAGGGCACGGTGCGCCGGTTCGACGAATCGTTCGGGCTGGTATTCCTCGAGGCGGCGGGCAAGCTGCTGGCCGCCTACGACCTGGCCACCCCGCCGGTCGATTCCATCCCGGAAGCGCTCCGAACGGACCTGCTCGCGTTCCAAGGGGAACTGCTGGCGCTGCTGGCGGGGTCGGATCAGAAGTTCCCGGCGGAGAAATTCGATCTCGGGATCGCGTATCTGATGATGACGGTGTGGGTGCGGCTCTACGGTCATGTGACGCTGGAGGTGTTCGGGAATTACCCGATGCCGGTGAGTGATCCGGACGTGCTGTTCGACGCGGTCCTCACCGACCTCGCCGCCGGAATGGGTCTCACCACCTCGGCCGAGTAACCCGGGTCCGCGTCCAGAGGTCCGGCATTTCCGGATCGAATCCTGTCGGTGGCCCCCTTGTTCGATGGGGCCGGTTCGAGAACCTGTCCGGAATGCGTGCGATAACCTCTGGGCCGACAGCAGTTTCGATGAACGGTGGGGGATTCATGATCCGGCGGGTGGGGATACTGGTTGTGCTCGCGCTGGCCGCGGCGGGTTGCGGGCACGGCTCGTCGAGCCCGCTGCTACCGGCCGCCGAGACCGACCCGCCGGCCGAGACGCTGGCCCGGCTCCGCGATACCGATATCTGCGCACTGATACCGCGTGCGACGCTGGCGGAGTACGGGATGACCGCGGTCGGCACCAATCATCTGTACGGGTGCACCGCGGCACTCGGTGACGACTCCGGACCGGCCGGCCAGGTCGATTGGGTGGTGCGGGCACTCGGCGATACCGCCCTCGATACCGGCGATACCGTCACCATCGACGGCATGGTGGTCACCTTGCTCGGCGACCACCACGTCCTCTCGCCCAGCGAGATCACCGCCGCCCGGCCGCGATTGTGTACCGCGTATTCGCCGTTGCCGACGGGAGGCTCGCTCGAGGTCCGCCTCACCCTCGGCCCGGACACCGAACCGTGCACCGCGGTTCGGTCGCTGGTCGGCGTGGCGCTGTCCGAGTGGAAACGCCACCCACGATTGGGTGAATCGCCGGATACCGTGCGTACCGCGGTGACCGGTGTGGATCCATGCGAGGTTCTGACCCGGCTTCCCGATGCTCGCGGCGGCGGCACTCAATGGGTAGATCGCTGCTGGTTCGACCTCGACGGTGACCACATGTACGTGGGCTACACCCACGCCTCGGACCGCGAATTCGAGAATTACGAACCGGTCGAGATCGCCGGGCGCGAGGTATTCGCGACAAGTGAGGACGGGACACCGGCCTACATGATCCGAGTCGGTCCGACATTCGACCCGGTCGCCGACGGCTACGAATTCGACGACGTTCCCGCAGTGCAGATCCGAGGACACGATCACGCCGCCGTGGAGAAGGCCGTGACCGCGGTGCTCGACATCTTCCCGGAATCCGGGTGAACGGCGCCGGACAGCGGCGGGCGGCTCCCGGCGCCATGCATGGGAATCGCGGCCCGAAAAGGTGGTTTTCGCTGCCGGCTCGTACGTGACAGGTTGCAGAGATCACCTGACATGCGACCGAATGCCGGTCGCCTGGAAAAATGGGGTCAAGCGTGGGTCGCAACATGCGCGGTTGGGTGCTCTCGATGTTATTGCGCTTGCGATATGCGTTACGTAGGGTAGGAGCCTACGAAACGCATAGTAAAGGGGAATTCGTGGAGAGGAAGCGTGGGACACCGATACCGGCCGACCTTGCGCGTTCCGCGCTGCGGACCCTCCGCCCGCAGGACGCCGCCCATGTGTACGCGCATCCGCGCCCGGAGCTTGCGCGACTCGCCGACCGCGGGGTCCTGCACCGAGCGGCCCACGGTTATTACATCGTCGTACCGCAGGAACAAGTCGGGCGGCCGTGGCTCCCTGGTCTCGAAGCACTTGCCGCGGGAATAGCATCGGCGATCTACGGCGCCGACTGTGCGGTGGTGATGGGTGTCAGCGCGGCCCGCCTGCTCGGAGCGATTCCGCGCGCGCTGGCCACTGCGGTGGTCGCCGTCCCCGGCCAGCACCGATCGATCGCATTGTCCGACCGCCCTGCCACCATTCGGTTCGTGCGACGCGACACCGAAAAACTCGACGCCGAACGAGTGGAGACACCGCTCGGCCCGGCCCTGGCCACGACACCCGAACAGACCGTGCTCGACCTGGCCCGGCGACCCGATCTCGGCAATGCGCAGACCGACGTCCCCACGGCGGTCGCTGTGCTGTATCGCCGCAGCGACCCGGCTCGGCTGGTCGAGCTCGCCGAGTCGCAGCGTCTCGTCGCGGCGCTGCGTCGCGCCGAGGTCTGGGCCGGGGCGAAGCCGTGAACCCGGAAGAACGTGACACCGTCACCTCGTCGCACTCGGAAATCGCAACGAGCTGGCTGCCGAGATCGATGCTGTGCTCCCCCGGGCGGTGGCACGCAGCCACGGTAGGTTGATCTGGGAGCCCGAGCTCGCGGCCGTTCGGGACACCGGGACGGCCAACCTCCGCACCGGTAGCGGGCTGACCGTGAAGATCCAGCTGTTGTCCTCTCGGAACCGGACGCTGTGGCCGACGGAGTTTCGGGCGCTGGAGCAGCGTTACAGCGATGCGCCCTCTTCTATTTTGTCGGTGCCCACGCAGGCCGCCTTTGCCGCCGCAAAGACCGCGACGTGGCACGACCGGCGTGCCTCGCGTGACCTGTGGGATCTGTGGGCCCTCGCTGGAATCGGGGCCATCGATCCGGAGGCAGCCCGGTTGTTCGAGCGGTATGGACCGACGAACAGACCGCCCGCTGGTCACCTGTTCGACCGCCCGCCGAGTGAGGCCGATTGGATTGCACAGCTGGCCGGTCAAACTCACCTGACCGTGTCGGCGACAACAGCACTCAGAACTGTCCGCGATGCGTGGGCGCTCGCCACGGCCCACGACGTAGAGCCGGGGGCCGCGGAACAGTAACTCGGTGATCTGTTCGTTGCGGACCGTAGGGTATTTCTCCACCGCCTCCGCCTCGGTATCACCGAGTACGAAACAGGAAATGCGATCGGGCCGGCAGCGCGCGATCTCATCGCGACCCCGCCACCGCGCGGGCCGGCAACCGGCGGAATCACTCCCCGGAGGCCTGCGGCGTGACCAGGCGCAGGCCCGGACCGGCCGCGGCGGAGCGGTCGACGAGCCAGACCACGAGGCTCTGATCCGCATCGCTTTCCAGCATTTCGACCGGGACGTCGAGGGCGCCGAGTTCGGGATGCTCGAACCGCAGGACCTTCGCCATCTCGAGTCCGGTGCCCTGCGGGCGCCAGCGCGCCGTGAACTCGGGATTCTTGCGGAGCGTGTCGATGGTTTCGCGCAGGTCCGGGTCGCCGGGCCGGCGCAGCGTCGACCGGCGTAGCACCTCGGCGAAGGTATCGGCGGTCGCCGCCCAGTTGCGCAACACCCGGCGGGCGAGCGGATGGGTGTAGACGTACTCGGCCAGGTTCACGTTCTCCCGGTCGTCCAGGAGACCGAGGGGGACCGCGAAATCCTCCCAGGCCGGATTCCAGCCCAGCACGTTGAGCCGGCGGCCGAGTACGAACGCCGGGGTGGGCGCCAGTGCCCGGAGGATCGCCTCCATCGTCTCCGACAGTTGCTCCCGGGCCGGGGACGCCACCGGGCAACGAGACTCATGGCTGCTGGTCAGCGCCAGCCATCCGAACACACTCCGCTCCTGCTCGTCCAGCAGCAGCGCCTCGGCCAGTGCTTCGACCACCGCGGCGGAGGGATTGGTATCGCGGCCCTGCTCCAAACGGGCCAGGTAGTCGGCACTCACGCCGGCCTGGACCGCCACCTCCTCGCGTCGCAGGCCCGGTGTCCGACGCCGGCCGCCCACGGGCAAGCCGATATCGGCGGGGCGCAGTTCGGCGCGACGCCTGACCAGGAAATCCGCGAACGCATTGCGGGTCATCACACCATGGTGCCCTCCCACGGCCCGATCAGCCGCGCCCTCTCAGGTCCAGGATAAACAGGGTCTGGCCGGCGGGCGCCGGTGCGGAGATCGTGAGGTCATGACGACAACACCGGAAACCACCAGCTCAACCCTGCGCGCCGGCCAGTGGGCGCTCGATCCCGCGCACTCCTCGGTCGCGTTCACCATCCGCCACCTCGGCATCGCCAAAGTGCGCGGCGGGTTCGGCCGCTTCACCACCCGGTTCGAGGTGGACGAGACGGGCGCGGCGTCGATCGGCGCGAGTATCGACCTCGATTCGTTCGACACCGGCAACCCCGACCGCGACGCGCATATCCGCGCCGCGGATTTCCTGGACGTGGCCAATCGGCCGACCCTCACTTTCCACGCCGCCGAGCCGGTGCGGGTCACCGAGAACTTCACCGTGACGGGGGA
This sequence comes from Nocardia sp. NPDC024068, assembly GCF_040638875.1. Classification (NCBI taxonomy): domain Bacteria; kingdom Bacillati; phylum Actinomycetota; class Actinomycetes; order Mycobacteriales; family Nocardiaceae; genus Nocardia; species Nocardia sp. NPDC024068. The sequence goes on from NZ_JBEZYU010000020.1 coordinate 28,752, forward strand.
CGCGACGCTCGGCGGGGTGACCGCGCCGGTGACCCTGGATGTCGAATGGGGCGGGGTCCAGGATTTCGGTCCCGGCGGCGACCGGCACGCCGGATTCTCCGCGACCGGTGTCATCAAACGCTCTGATTTCGGCGTCGGTGATTCGCTGCCGGGACTGTTGAGCGATGCCGTGAAGATCGAATTGGAGATCCAGCTGATCGAACCGCGGTAGGGGAACTGCCGGGTAGTCGGGTCCGGCCGAGCTGCGGTCACCGTCGGCTGTTCGAGCAGTTCGATACGACGGTCATGAAGTTGGTCCCGGAGACCGGACGAGCAGACGGTTCAAGTCCGGGAGGGCGCGCAGTCTCGACGCGCGTCCTCGCCGGCCGTGCTCACGCAGCGGTAGTCAACCGAGTGTGTCGGCGGAGTAGGCCTGATAATCTCGCGAACATGGTTGATTCAGGGGGGAATCCGAATCCCGCCGGTGACGTTACGGTTGTGCCGGAAGAGGTTCGGGCGGTCGGGCAGTTCGTGGCGGATATCGCCCGGAATCTGCGATCCGGTCTGGATTCGGCGAGTACGGATGTCGATGCCCTGCTCGCCGACGGGTGGAGGGGTGACGCCTCCGACGAGTTCAGTGGCGGCTGGACCGAGCTCCGCGACGGCGGCATCAAGATCTTGCAGGCATTGGACGGTATGGCCGCCGAACTGGGTGTCCAGGCCGGGAGTTACGTCACCACCGATGACGGTATCGCCCAGCAGTTCCCGAGCCTGAACCTATGAACTCGGAATTCACCGTCGACGTCGAACGACTCGACGCCATCGTGTCGCGCCTGTCGAATCTGGCCGGTTACCTCACCGAACAACTCGACCTCATCGACGACAAGGTCGCCGGCCTCGACGGCGCCTGGGAAACGCTGGCCGCCAACGCCTACCGCGACGCCCACCTGCTGTGGTCGGCCGGGGCCCGCGAATTCGCGACCGGCCTCGCCGATATCAGCGACGCCGCCCGCACCGCACACACCCGCTACACCACCGCCGCCGAAGTCAACCGGAAAATGCTGCAGGACGGGTGAACCATGGCATGGGTCATCGACTCCGGCATGTACTACGCCGCCGCCGATAAATGCCACCTCCTCGCCGGGGACATCAGCCTCGCGCTGGGCCCGCTGCACAGCACGCTGGTGCACGACTGCGGCGGTATGGCCGGCGACCACGAAACGTCCGAGGACTGGACCACCACTTACAACAAGCACGCCACCGATATCGTCACCCTCGCCGCCACCCTGGCCAACGCCCTGCAACGATTCGGCGATGTACTCGCCGCCAACGGCTACAACTGGTGGCACGCGAACCGAGCCAAGGCCAGCGGACCCGAACCGGACCGGCCGAGTGCTTCCGAACCGCTCTACGACTCCGGGATGGCGCTGCCCACGAACGCCAAAGGCGATAACGGACCCGGGCTGGACGAGGGCGCGGTCGCCGGACTACTGGAGAAGGTCGGCCGCATCCCCAACGGCGACGTCACGAAACTCGGCAAGGCCAAAGACGCCTGGCAGGCATTCGCCGACCACGCCACCATCACCGGCGCAGCCGACCGGATCAAAGGCATCAATGCCGCATTCACCGGCAGCACCGACCCCAACATCGCCGATATCGAAGCCAAACTCACCACCTTGACCCGAGCCGCGGAAATGCTGGCCCAAGCATCCAAAGCCTTGGCCACACCAGTAGGTGAACACCGCGACGCGCTCGTGGACATGCGTGACGACATCCAGACCGCAGTCGCGAACGCCGGTAAGGAGATCGCCGCCGCCATCGCCATCACCGCGGGAATCGTCGCGATCGCCGCCATCGCCTCCGCCGGGCTGGCCGCCCCCGCCGCTGCAGGGGGCGGCGTCGTGGTCACCGCCGAGATCGTCACCACCACCGCCGGACTCATCAAGAACGCCGTCACCATCAGCCGCCTCCTGGCCATCTTCGGCTCCGTCCTCGCCGTCGGCACGGCCTCCGGCGCCTTCACCGCCATCCCCGACCTCACCACCGACGGCATCAACGCCGCCCTCGCCTCCATCGCCGCCATGGCAGTCCACATCGCCGACGACGGCGACGACAGCGCTGCAAGTGACTCGTCGCAGGATTCGACGGCCGCCTTTCCCCCACAGGAAGCAGTCGATAAGGTCCCGGATGAGTGGGGTCCCGGACAGCCCAACAGGAAGAAGGAAGGGGAGCGGTGGCTCGACCCCGACAACCCTCAGGGCAATGGCGTACGGATAGACAAGGGCGATCCGGCGAGCCCGAATCCGTCTCAGCGCGTTGACCATGTCGTCGTCCGCACGGACGGGAAGGTTCTCGGCCCCGACGGGCAACCAATTCCTCCGGGCGCGCCTATCAAGGATCACCCGGAAGCTCATATTCCCCTCAGTGAGTGGCTCAAGTGGAGGAGCTGGAATCAGCCGTGAGTGTGCGTTATCCAGAAATGCGTATCCAGGTGTTGAGCGCTGTCAACGCATTGGCGGACCGTGATTACCAGCAGCGCGTTTGGATCGACCGGATCTATCCCCATGAGAACTATTATGACGATCTCGATCTGAATATCAGCATTCTCTACGATGACACGTTGGTGCTTCCTGATCCGGCGACGGCGTTGGGGACGATTCTGGCCAACACGGTAGAGGTGGGCAGTTTGCGATCACTAGCCGAACATCTGGATCCGATTATCGACGAACTAGGTGACTCGCCCGATTCTCGATATCTCTCCCACCCAAAGTGGCCTGGCGTAGTCTCTGCCGCCAATGCTGCTCTCGAGGTCATGAGATCGACAGGAAGCTCGTGACGTATGTACAACTCTACAAAGCATGACTGCCTTCTAGGTGTTTACCTGAAGGATGCCTCCGGTGGGGAAGACTGTGGAAATATCGATTCCCTCCTTACCCTCTATGACGGCTATCGGATAGAAGGCGATTGGGGATCGGTGCGGATCTGGAGTAGCGCGCCTCCGAGTCTGCACCCCATCTCCCGGTGCGACGCAGCGGACGACTGATGAGTGGGCTACGCGCGAAGTCGACGGGACGCGCATTGCTACGACACGTCGCGGCGCTCTCACGTGGTGACCACAGGCTTCAGATCTCCTACGATCTCGAGGACCGGCGGGGCCATCGCCGCGCTATCGCTCTGAAGGCATTGGCTGCAGCCTAGGCCGAGACCACTCCGACTCGTTGCGCCAACCGACCGAGTTCACCCGCGGTCAGATCTCGCCGAGCGGACCGCATCATTTGCCCGGCCAGTTCCCGGACGTGGGTCATGTTCCGGACCTTCTGTGGCGCTGCGTGTTCGGCATGAAGGAGCGCGTGCAGCGAACCACGGTAGTTCCGGCGCATCGCCTGCGCCCGGCCGATTTCGACGAAGTACTGGGCGCGCCTACCTTCGGACGGTAGGTCGGTTGGACGGAGTTGTGGTGCGAGGGTGAGTACCTGTTCGGCGTCTCTGCGCTCCATAGCCGCGGACATGCGCCAGAGAACGACGTTGGCCTTCACGAATGTCGGGTCGGAAAGCAGCGAGGTGTTCGGCGCCGCGTACGTTCGCCGGACCGTTTGTTCCGTGGCTTCGTCGAAGTGTGGAGTGGGGTCATTGCCCATGGCAGCAGTTACCAGACCGACTTGCAGTTGCAGCATTCCGCACAATTCCATCTCGCCGGCCGTGTGTGCGAGACCTCCGAGTGCGGCCCCCGCGCTTGTCGCGGACTCCAGGGCTGCCGGTAGCCCGTCCGGTCGGGACAGCATGATTTGACTGCGGATGAATGCGGCCGCAGCGTGCGCCGCTGTTCCGCCGCCGTTGTGGGCCGCCTTCTCCGCTTCCTGCGCGGCGGTCCAAGCCAAGGACTGGTAGCCGAAGTTCTTGAGCACCGCCGCCGCGGTATGCGCGGTCGCCGCCAGGATGTCCCATGCACGGTCTCGATCGGCGCCACGGGTGTCGCGTGCGTGCTGATAACACTCGGTGAGTACGGGTGCGATCTTCGGTCCGAGTTCGGCATAATTGCACTCGAGTTTCAGTGCCGCGATCTCCCGCGCGGCAGAAGCCAACTGGTCCAGGGTCCGTTTGGGTGCTGTTGGAGTGATGTTTCCCGCTGCCCACAGTGCGGTTTCGATGGCGAGAACCGAACCGTGGATGCCCGCCACCGATGGATCGAAGCGCTCTTCGACCTGACCGGTGAGGTCACCGAGGGTGACGCCCAATGCCTTCGCGAGTGCGAGGAGAGTACGACGAGAATCGACCGGTCGTTCACCGGTCTCGTACTTGGCTATGGCGCTGCGGCTCAGCCCGGCCAGGTCTGCGAGCACCTGTTGGGAGATACCTCGGCGGGCTCGGATCATGCGCACTCGCTGACCGACGTATCGGTCTTCGTCTGGACCGTTCATTCGTGTGCTCCCCTCGAATTCACGCGCAAAACCCATGCTAACCACGTTGTTCCGGAAGGGGACAGTCGCCGGCGTAGGTCGGGCCACTCTTTACGCCGACGACCGGCGCCGGGTCGACCTGGAGTCCTCGGCGCCGGGCGTCTGCCAATCCAACACTGTGGTCAAGGGGTGCGTATGACCGGCGAGTTGCCGAAGGCGATCGGGTTGACGCGAAGGGACGTGGTCAGCCGGGGTGCTGATCTTCATGTTCTCGCCGAGCGACACCGGCATCGGCTGGTATTCAGCGTTGTGCTCGATACGGGTCCGCTGGTTTCGGCCCTCGTGATCGCGCAGCACGTGTACGAGCACAATGCCGCCGCGGTGGTGGTACCTGGATTCGAGCACGCCGACTCGGTGCGGCACGTGGTGACCGACCTCGCCGCACTCATTACTCCGATGTGGATCTACCCGCGTGGGTACCGGTGGCCGTTGAACGACCTCGGGGAACGGCATTGAGCGGCGCTGACCTAGCACTCGCCCTGTTGTCGCTCGGTTTGGTCGCGCTGACCGTGGTGTTGTGCCGACCCCCCGGTGAATAGCGGGAGCCGGTCCGGCCAGTTCCGGGACCCGGAGATGGGCGAGGGCCAGTTCGAATTCCCGGACGTCGAGGGCTTCCACCCCGGTCTGCCGGCGGCGTTGACTCGTAGGAGGTTCTACTCGACCCGGGCGATCCTGACTATGTGCAGGCGGCTGCCGACCTCACCGGGGTAGCGGCGGGAAGTGATGGTGACGGGTTGCCATCCGCTGGGGTTGTGGGCGCGGATGCGAGCCGGGGTGACGGCCTTGGTATCGGGTAGTCCCGACTGCAGCATGACCGCCGATTTGGCGATTGCGTCCCAGTCGTCTCGGTGGATGAGTTCGGCGTCTCCTTCGCGTTGCCAGTCGATCCAGGCGGGCACGTGGCCGATCCACTGTGCGATGAGCGGGGCGCCGGTGGGCGGGAACGCGATCAATGCGGCGGCCGGTGTTTCGGGTCCGGGTTCGTCGGTGAGGCCGAGAGCTTCGTGCGGTCCGAGGACCGGCGGTTCGACGTCGGAGACATCATGGGTCAGGCCCCGCAGCCCGGCTCGTTCCAGATCCGTTCGGCCACGGGCGAAGATCTGCCAGTTCATCAGGTGGCCGTTGTCGTGCAACACCACGATGTTCGAGGTGAACCGGGCGTCGGGTTCGGGGTTGGTGCCGAGCGCTATCAATGCCGTGGCGTCATCGAATTTCACCACCTTGCGGAAGAACTCACCCGGTGATCGAACCCGTTTGAATCCGTCGGCGTCATCGGTGCTCATCATCCACGACTCGAGCCGCTGTTGAACCTGTAATTCGCCCGCGTACCAGCCGATTCCGGCTGCCGGCCGGGGCGCGGGGATCGGTTCGCCTGGTGCACCGACCCAGAGGTGAAGGGCGTATACGTCGCCTTCCGGGCCGAGGATGGGCAGGGCGCGAACGCGACGGTGACCGCCGCGCCCCGATACGACCTGATCGGCTTCCGAACCGGATTGACGGACCCAGTCGGCCAGGTCGGCGGCATCCACGCCTTCGTTGCGTTGCAGGGAACGCAGGGAAACCCAATCGCGACGCTCGCCGTCCTTGGCGACGATGGTCATCGGAGTCTCCAGCGGACCCAGCGCTTCGATGAGAAACCATGGCATCGGAGAGTGCCTACCTCTCCGGAACGGCGGCCGCCGAGCGGCCGCGGGCGATCAATTCGAAGGGTTCGGGACGCAGGGTGCCCCGCTCCTGTAGCGCCAGCGGTAGGTCGGAGGAGCTGCGCAGATCGAAGGCGTGGACCAGCCGGCCGAGCAGGAGTGTGGCCTCGTGGAGTGCGAACGCCCGGCCGATGCACGAGCGTGGACCCGTGCCCCACGGCTGGAAGAACCGATCGGGGAAGGCCCGGAGCGCGGCGGTATCGAAGCGATCGGGGTCGAAGGTTCCGGCATCCGGCCCCCACACCTCCGGATCGCGTTGCGCGGCCAGAGCCAGCACGAAGACCGCTCGTCCGGCCGGAATCTCGTAGCCGCCGAGGTTCTGCGCGGTGCGAGCGATACGGAAGTAGCCGGGGGCGGGTGGACAGAGGCGCAGGCATTCGTTCAGGAACTGGCGCGTGAATCGCATCCTGGTCACGGCGTCGTAATCGAGGTGCGTTGCCTGCGCGGGCATTTCGGCTCGGACGCGCTCCTGATGGCCGGGGTTCTGCGCCAAGTAGTACAGCGCGACTTCCAGCAGTGCCGCGGTGGTCTCGTGGCCGGCGATCAAGAACGTGAGGGTCTGGTCGCGAACGTTGGAGTTGGGCAGGCGCGACCCGGTCTCCGGATCGACAGCGGTCAGCATCAAATCGAGCAGATTGGTCGGTTCGCCGTTGTTCTCGACCTTCCGGCCCGCTATCAGTTCGTCGACGTACTGCTGCAGTGCGGCGATATCGCGCCGTACGGTCGAAGCTCGCAGTGCTTCTCGGATATGGCCGAGGATCGGTACGTCATTGGTGGATTCCGAGGCCCACTGCAGGGTGCGGCCGAGTGCGCGCACGAAGCGGTGTGAATCGCTGTCCTCGCCGGAGGAGTCGAACAACCCCAGGTTCCGCCCGAACCCGGCCCGTGCGATCACCTCGAGGGTGGCGCGGGTCATCGCCGAATGGGCTGCCACCGGCCCGCTGCCGGCCGAGGTCCACTCCGCCACCAGATCATCGGCGACCGTGGCCATCGCGTCGTGGTATGTGCGCATCGCGGCCTGGGCGAACCCCGGCGTGAGAATCCGCCGCGCCTGTCCCCAGAGCGGATCCTTGGAGCTGGCCGTGAACATCCCGTGTGGTGCCATCGGACGCAGCTTCGCCAGGGGGCCGAGGAGTACACGGCCCCAGGCTGATTCGTCATTGCACTGTGCCGCCAGTCGGCCCCCGGCCACGATGATCAGCTGGGTGCCGAGCAGTTTGCGCTGGAAGATCGGGCCCAGTCCGCCTTGGGCGAGCTTCAACTCGTGCTGCGTCGGGCGGTGCCGGTCCACACTGGCCACATCGCCGATGATCGGCAGCCGACCCGGCGGATGTGGTAGCGCCTCCACGGGCAACGTGGCGCTGGACGATTCCATGCGACCACTCAAACATGTCTGCGGACCGATCGCCACGTCGCCCGCGAACCGGTAGGCCCGCTGTATACGCCCCGGCGCAGACAGCTCGATCGGATCCCGGAAGCGGTGATTCTTGCCATGGCCGGCTCGCTTCGGTGCGACCTACGTGCTGGTTGCGGTGTGCCACGAGCTTGTGTTTAGCTGTGGCCAGGTCGGGCGGCTCATTCCCCTGGCTGGACGTAAGAAGCTCGCACTATCCCGCGTACTCCATGTACCCGGCTGTCTTGCTGAGCGATAAACACGACCAGCAGGTAGGCGGCGATGGGCGACGAGTGGGCTGATACGGCCCTCGATCATTCCCGATGTCACCCGGCAGCCCGTCTTCCGTGGACCGCAATTTTGCGGCCGACCTTGCCGAAACACGAAGTCCACCGCTTTGTGTCGCCGATCAGAGGGCCACCGTCCTTACTCAACCGTTATAGCCATCACCTATTGGCCTGTGGCGGGGTCTTGCCCGGCAAACCCTGAACCTTCGACCCTCGAGAGGTCGTTGCGGCTATCGGCACGGCTGGTGGGGCCGGATTCGGAGGGGAACTCCGGCCCCGTGGGATGTCGTTGTCCGGGTCGAATTGCGGATCCGGCTCGTCCGGATACGACCGGCTTCCGCACCGAGCAGCAACCGGTATCGCGTCGGCCTGATGAGCGAACGCCCCTGCTGCCCGCGCATATCGACTTCGGTTGGAGGTCAGGCCATTTCCGGGACCCGGAGGTGGGCGAGGGCCAGTTCGAACTCCCGGACGTCGAGGGCTTCCACCCCGGCCTGGCGGGCGGCGTCGACCCTGAGTGAGGCCGACTGCTCCCGGCTCGCCCGCATCGCTTCGGCGCTGTCGTAGCTGGTGCACGAGACGGCGCGGCCGGATTTCCGGTTGACCATCAGGCTCGCGCTGCAGAACCCCTCCAGATCTTCCATGGCGGGCAGGGTGGAGGCCTTGTAGATTTCGATGGCCGTGTCGAGGCGGGTGGGGTCGGTTTTGACCCAGGTGGCGCGGACGCAGGCGCCGTCGTTCGCGTGGTGGGCTCGGTGCAGGCCGGCGATCTCCCATTCCTCCACCTGGGCGGCTCCGCCGAATGTGGTGAGGGCGCGGTCGCGGATGGGGGCGACCTGCACCATGCTGTCGTGCATTGCGTCTTCGGACTCCCAGGCGCTGGTGGCGATGCAGTGCCCGTTGTCCCGGTCGACCAGTAGCGATAGTCCGATGCATCCGGGAAGTACCCGTAATGCGGGTAGGACGATATCGCGCATATGCGTGATCCCGGCGTCGATGGCCGCGGGTTGCGCCTGGATAGTGGTAGATCGCGCGAACATGATCCACCCCCTCTCTGCTCGGGGCAACGCCCGGTGGCGCCACCGGTCTCTTCACCCTGCTCTTCCATGGTCGCGGTGGCAAGGATCACCCGCACCCGGGGGCCGCCTGCGGGTCGGGCCGCGTCGTGCAGTGGTAGGGCGGTGGGCCGGGCGTAGGGTCGCCGTGTCGTGCGTTGTCCGGGGGCTCGGCGAGGCGGGCCGTGCGAACCGCGGGAGGCGAGGGCGTGCACCGAATAACGACCGGGTCGCGGGCTCGCAACGACCCCTTCGCCGGTGGGCCCACCGGGTTACACTTGCTAGCCGTATCACCTGTGCGGCGCCCGCAGTCATGGCGCCGGCCTGCTCGAATTCGTGAAAAACCGATCGAGACCGGACAGGGAAACCATGACCATCATCCGCATACTGCGTACCGCTCTGTTCACCCTGATCCTCGCGCTGATCGCCGCGACCGCGGCCGCCGTACCCGCCGCGGCCGCGCCGAAGCCGACGGTGGTGCTGGTGCACGGCGCCTTCGCCGACGCCACCAGCTGGGACGCGGTTGCCGCGCAGCTGCGCGGTCAGGGATATCAGGTGCTCACCCCGGACAACCCCTTGCGCGGGCCGGGTTACGACGCGGCCGCCATCCAGCGCACCCTCGATACCGTCGAGGGGCCGATCGTGCTGGTGGGCCACTCCTACGGCGGGTTCGTGATCACCAATGTGCACGACCCGGATATCGAGTCCATGGTCTATGTGGCGGCCTTCGCGCCCAGCCAGGGTGAGGTCGCGCAGCTGGCGCTGGACCCGATCCGCTTCCCGGGCAGCGAACTGCTGCCGCCGACGCTCCAGGTGGAGCTGGTCGACGATCCGCAGGGGATCGCGGGACGCAACCTCGACGGCTATGTGGCGCCGGATCGCTTCCACGATGTGTTCGCCCAGGATGTCGACGATGCGACCGCGGCGCAGATGCTCGCGCATCAGAAGTCGATCGCGGTGTCGGCCAATCTCCAGCCGTCCGGTCCGCCGGCGTGGGCGGAGAAGCCCAGCTGGTATGTGGTGTCCGGTCAGGACCGGGTGATTCCGGCGTCCTCGCAGCGGTTCATGGCGGGCCGGATGGGCGCGCAGACCAGTGAACTGGATTCCTCCCACGCGTCGCTGGTCTCGCATCCGGGTGAAGTCACCGCGGTCATCGTCACCGCGGCCGGGTAGTCACAGGTTCGAATTCGGGGCGGTCCGGTGTCGCTACGGCGCCGGACCGCTTGCGTTCGCCGGGTCCGCGTGAGCGTCACGGCATCGCGCACGCGACTCCTGTTACCGGTATGTACGGACGCCGCGCGGGGGCTGCTCGCGGCGCCGTAGTGCGACTGCCGTGGTTCGCGGGGCGGTCAGACCAGCCCGTCGAGCACGGTCGGGGCCAGGCCCAGGGCCGTCGTCATCCCGATACCGGAGGTCACCGAGACGACGCGGATACCCGGCGCCGGTGTGGCGACCAGGAAGTCGGTGGTGGGGGAGTCGGCGTAGATGCCGCGCCACCGCCGCCGCACGGTGAGGCGGTCGGTGGCGAACAGCCGGGCGCCTTCGCGCAACACCAGCTCGCTGACCCATTCCTCGTCGAACGGGGCGTGGGTGCGCTCGTAGTGGTGGGTGTCGCCCAGGACGATCGACCCGTCGGGACGCTGGGTGAGCATCAGGTTCATCACGACCTCGAGCGTTTCCGGTGCCCGCTCGGTGATTTCGGCGCGCACTTCCGCCGCCGCGGGGGTAGCGGCCAGGCCGCCGTAGCGGAGCATGGAGTGGCCGGTGAGGACGGCCGGGTCGATCCGCACGTCACCCGGCGGCGCGACCTCGAGCATATGGAGGCGGCACCGGCGCACGCCGTGCTCCGCGGCGAGCGCGGGGAACAGCCGGTCCACATCGTGGCCGGTGGCGTGCACGATCGCGGTCGCGGCCAGGTCGCCACGGGGGGTGTGGACCGCGCCTTCGGAGAGTGAACCCACCTGGGTGTGCCAGGTGAAGGTCACGCCGCGGGTGGCCAGCCAGGCGGCGAGGGCGGGGACGGCGGCGCGGGGGTCGACACGCAGATCCAGCGGTAGGTGGGCGCCGCCGGTGATCTCGCTGTTCGCGTGCGTGGCGGCGGGGAACATCCGGCCCACCTCGTCCCGGGTCAGGAGGCGGACCTGGTCGCGGCCCCGCTGGGCGGCGAACTCCTCGAGGACGGCCTGTTCGGCGGCGCTACGGGCGACGACCAGGGTGCCGGCCCGGACGACCTCGAAACCGGCGAGTTCGCCGAGCCGCAGCCATTTCTCGCGGGCGGCCCAGGCGTAGTCGAGGGCGACTCCGGTCTGCGGGGTGGCGCAGATATGGCCGAAGTTGCGGACGGACGCCCCGACCGCGCGGGTGTCGCGTTCGAGCACCGCGACCCGCATCCCGCGTTCGACGGCATCGACGGCATGGGCGAGGCCGACGATCCCGGCGCCGACGACGGCGAGATCGATCGGACCTGCCGGCAGGGCGGGGGTGGTGGGTTCCGTGGAGGCTGGCATAACCGGAAGCCTGGCATTCCGGTATGGCGTGTAGCCAGATGTCGGGGCAACTTGTATAGATAAGTTCACCGGATGTTAGGCCAGCTTGCCGCGTTGGGGGTCGGCCTCGGCGGTGGTGATGCGTGATACTTGTCTGGTCAAGATGGGCTCTGGTCGAGAGGGCCTCCGCCGAGACCACGACCCGATGGAGAGGACCACGTGGCCCCACCGCTGCACGCCCGCGTTTCCGCGGCACTCCGCGATCGGATCGCCCGGGGTGAACTCCCTCCCGGCGCTGCGCTGCCCTCCGAAGCCCGCCTGTGCGAGGAATTCGGGGCGTCGCGCGGCACGATCCGCAACGCGCTGGCCACTCTCCGGCACGAGGGGTTGATCGCGGGTGGCCAGGGCAAGCCGCCGGTGGTGCGCGATTCCGCGCTCGGGCAGCCGTTCGAAACGCTGCTGTCGTTCACCGCGTGGGCGCGGCGGATCGGCCGGACGCCCGGTCAGCGCACCCTGGAGATCGCGCGCCGCGGCGCCTCGGCGACCGTCGCCGACGCACTCGGAATCGACGAGGACACACCGGTGATCGAACTGCTGCGCCTGCGATCGCTCGACGGTGAACCGGTGCTGCTCGAGCGCGCCGCGTTCGTGGAGCCGGTCGGGCGGCTCCTGTTCGATTTCGACCCGGACGCCGCGTCGATCTACGCCTCCCTCGCCGAGCGGGGTGTGGACCTGCACGCGGCCCGCCACACCATCGACGCGATCGGCGCGGACCCCGAGGATGCGGCGTTGTTGGGGACAATGCCGGGTGCGCCGCTGTTGCGCGAACGACGCCGCACACTGTCCTCCGACGGGGTGCCGCTCGAATACGGTGACGACCGCTACCGCCCCGACCGGGTCAGTTTCACCATCGACAACACCCGCCCGGCGGGATTCGGCCACGATCTGACGGTGGTCGAGGACGCCGGATGATCGGCAAAAAGCCCGGAATGTCCGGAGTTTCGGGAAGGCGGTAATCACGTTCCGGTGCACCGGAATGCCGGTGCGGGGCACGAATCACCGCTCCGATTGTGAGGGCCCGGGCCGCCTCTCACACTTGGCTCAGTTCCAGAGAGAAGAGCCGGGAGAAAACATGTCCGAGTCCTTGATTCAGCTTCCGACGCCGGGAGAATCCATCCTCGAAACCCACGAGCGGATCCTGCGTGCCGGTGAGATCGTACCCATCGAACTGCCCGGCGGGGTGCCGGCCTATATGGCGGTCAGCTACAACGCGATCAGCGAGGTCCTCGACGACAAGATTTTCGCCAAGCACCACTCGAACTGCCCCGCCCTGAGCGACGGCACGATTCCCGCCGACTGGCCGCTGCGCCCGCTCACCGATGCCGAACATATGCTCAACCAGGACGGCGCCGCGCATCGGCGACTGCGGACGAAGATCAACAAAGCCTTCACACCCGGGCGAATCGCCGCCATGGAACCCCGTATCCAGCAGATCGCCGACGACTTCATCGATGCCCTGCCCGATACCGAGGTCGTCGATCTGGTCGCGAACTACACCACCCCCCTGCCGGTTCGGGTGATCTGCGAACTGTTCGGGGTGCCCGAGGACGAACAGCCGCAGATCAAGACCTGGACCCTGACGGTCGTCTCGGCGACCGCGACCGGCGAGGAGACGCAGGCGGCGATGGCCGCGATGGGCGCCTACTTCGCCGAACTGATCGAGCGTAAACGGCGCGAACCGGGTGACGATCTCACCTCGGCGTTGCTGGAGGCCAACGCCGACAACGATCTCAGCGACGAAGAACTGATCATGATCCTGTGGGTGGTGATCGTCGCGGGCCACGAGACCACCGTCCACCTGCTGGGCAACACGGTGATCGCGCTGCGGGAACATCCCGGCCAGCTCGCGCGCATCGGTGCCGAGGACCGCTGGGCGGACGCGGTGGAGGAGGCACTGCGGTACACCTCGCCGGTGGTGGCCGCGCTGGGACGTTACCCCCGTGCGGATGTGACCGTCGCCGGTGTGGAAGTACCGAAGGGCAGCATGGTGCTGTGGCACGGCGGTGTCGGGCGCGATCCGTCGCGAACCGCCGAGCCGAATATCTTCGATATCGACAACGACCACCGCGACCAGCTCGCCTTCGGCCGCGGGCCGCATTTCTGCCTGGGCGCGCCGCTGGCCCGGCTGGAAGCCCGTATCGCCCTGCAGACGCTGTTCACCCGGTACCCCGACCTGGATCTGGCGATCCCGGCCACGGATATCGACTACCTCGTCCAGATCGCCACGGTCGGCCCGGCCTCGCTCCCGGTGCGCCTGAAGCCGGGGTCGTAACACCGGCGGACCCGGCCGTCCGCCACTACGCTCAGGCCCGCATCCGGCGCGCCACCCGCTCCCGTTCGTCGGTGATCGCGCGGCGGCGGGTGCGCATGGCGTCGGCCGGGGAGCCGCCGGTGACGATCGCGTGGTGCACCGCCTCGATATCCTCGATACCCTCGCGCGCGCCCACACCGGCGGCGGGTGTGATGGCATGGTCGGCGTCGCCGACGAGGATCACCGGAGCGGCCGGCGCCGCCGCGGTCGCGAGCGCGACATTGCGTGCGTTGGAGACGTGAACCTGTTCGGTGGCCGAGACCAGCAGTTCGGTCAGTTCCCGGACCGAGCCGGGCGCCACCGCTGTCACCGCCCCGGCCCAGCGGCCGGCCGGCACGATCCCGGTCTCGGTGGCCGGCAGCGGGTCCCGTTCGATGCGCAGGAACCAGAGTGCCGCGTCGGCGCCGGGGCGCCAGATATGCCCGAAAGTGGTGGCGGGGCGGGTGCCGGACGCGGATTCGGCGTGGAAGTGCAGAACGTACGGGTCGGTCGGGCATTCCACGGGTGTCGCGGTCATTCCGTAGATCACGACATCACCCGCGTATTCCGGGGTGCGGCCGGGTTCGATACCCGCCCGCGCGACCGAATCGATACCGTCGGCGCCGATCACCAGGTCACGGGCGGTGACCGTGCGGTCGCCGATCCGCAGGGTGGTGTGGCCGGTCGGCGCGTCCACCGCCACCTTCTCGATCGGGCTGCCGTAATCGATCTCGGCGCCCGCGTCGAGCGCGAACCGGTTCAGCACCGCGATCAGCTCACTGCGCAGCCAGAACCGATGTCCCTCGCTGGGACGCCGCCGGGTGACCCCGTCGCCGGGGGTGTACTGCAATTCGCTCAGCGGATACGAGACGGCGTGCAACTGCTCCTCCGGCACTCCGAGGGAGACGAGACTGCGATGGCCACGACCGTCGAGGATCAGGAACGCCCCGCCGCCTCCGCCGTTGCGCTGCTCGTAGACCGTGACCGGCCGGCCGGACCTCGAAAGGGCGCCGGCCAGTGCGGTTCCCGCGATCCCGCTGCCCAGAATGGTGATCATCGAATCCTTCCGATAGGGGTGTTCTCGGAGAGCCGATGCCTACGGTAGTCGCGGGGTGTCATACCGAACCGCTCCCGGAACGCCGCGGAGAACCAGGAGGCGGTGAACCCGCACCGGGTGGCCAGTTCGGCGATGGTCATGGTGGCGTGCGGATCCTCGAGCAGATCGCGCGCCACCCGCAGGGCCTCCTCGCGCCGGACCTCGCGGAACGTGGTTCCCGACTCGCTCAGCACGACTCGTAACTGCCGCGCCGACCAGCCGAGGGCGTGCGCGACAGCGGGCAGCCGGACATCGGCGTGGCCGATATTGTCGCGCAGATGACGCCGCACGGATTCGGCGACCTCGGCGTGCTGGGCGCGCTGCGGCTGCGTGTCACCGGCGGCCAGCATGCACAGCAGTTCGGTGACCCGATCGCAGACCGCGTTGAATTCCCGTTCCGACAGGCGTGATTGTTCGGCGTGGATACCCCGGATCATGGTGTCGGCGATCCGGCCCAGGCCCCGGGTCATATCCAGGACCATGTTCATATGCGATCGAGGCCGTATCCGGTTCTCGAACTCGGTGCGCGGTATCTCCAGCGCGAACGCCGTCGAATCGGGTATGTGCAGGTGGCACGGGACCTCCAGTCCGGCCACCAGCGCCCGGCCGGCCCCGACCTGGGTCACGTCGTCGCGAAAACGTACCGCGAAGGTGCCGCGATCGGGCACGACGACCCAGTAGAAATCGTCCCCCGGATCGTCGCGGATATGCCTGCCGGTGCGGGTGCACAGGCGTGAACCGTGCTGATCCCAGCGCAGCACGGTGTAGACGTTGGACTCCTGTGAGGCGAGTGCCGAGTCCCAGCGCTCGATTTCGCGGAATTCGTGTGCCATCGGCACGAAACCGTCGGCGAGCTGGGTGAAGGTTTCCGGGCCACAGTCGGCCACGCTGATGGAACGCATGATGATCATCCCCTCGATCAGGATCGGCTGCTACCCGGGTCAGTTCGCCGATACGATCCGCGGGACAACCCTACTGGCCGAGGCACGGACATGTGTGCCGGAACCGGGAGCCGGGCTCGAGGTGTCCGGTTCGCTCCGCTCAGTGAGACCCGTTCGCTCCGCTCAGTGAGATCCGTTCAATCCGCTCAGTGACATTCGTTCGCTCCGCTCAGTGACATTCGTTCGCTCCGCTCAGCGCCCCTGCCACCTGCCGGTACCGCGCCGCGTCGGCGGGGCGGCCGTCGTCGACCGACCAGATGATCTCCTCCACCGCGCGCATCAGGGCCCAGCCCCGCGCCCGGCCCCGGTCCACCTCGAGGGCGTCGGCCGTCGCGGCCAGCAGGCGCGGGACCAGCGCGGGGTCGGGATCGGTCTCCACCTGTTTCATGATCAGGAATCCGGCGTCGAAGGCCGCTTCACCGAGGTATCCCTTCGGGTCTATCAACAGCCACGGCTCCCGTTCGGCGGCCACGATATTGCCCAGATGGGTATCGCGGTTGACGATCAGCAGCGGACCGTCCGGTTCGGCCAGCGCCGCGCACCAGTCGCGGGCCCGGCCGAGCAGCGCGTCGTCGAGGTAGGTGACCGGTGGCGCGTCCGCGAGCCGGTGAGCCCAGCCGGACACGATATCGGCGACGAGCGGGAGCGCGGGAAACCCCTCCGGGAGTTCACCGGGCGTGCGGCGCAGCCGCCGGTACAGCGCGCAGGCGAGCCGGACCCGGTCGCGGTGCTCGGGCAGACCTTCCAGCGGGATCTCCGGCTGCGGTACGAGCGGCGTACCGGGCACGGCCCATTCGAGCAGCATCGCACCGCTGCCGGGGTCGTATTCGAACAGCCGGACGGCGCCGTCCCCGTCGTACCAGTGCAGGGCGGCCACTTCGCCGAGGTCCTCCTCGTCGACGACCGGGATCTTCAACACCGCGAGCGTGCCGTCCTCGCGGCGAACCGGCGCCGCGAACGAGTGCGTCCCGCCCTCGAACGACTCCCCGATCACCTCGAGCCCCCACGCCCGGCAGCGGTCGGCGACCATCCGCGGCAGATCGGCCAGCCAGTGTTCACCTCGTTCGCCGAATACCGTGCGGACGGTGGCGGTCACCTCGGGAGGCAGCGTGATCGGCATCGGTCCAGGGTGTCGGCCCGGTACCACTCTGGCAAGCGGTTTTGCCTCCGCCCGCGGGAAGGATCGCGCGGTTCGGATCGGATGCGATCGATTGCCGGGCGGCGCGTGCGCGGGTGGGGCGGATCTCGGACCGGGTGAGCCCCACGATCGGTGCGCACGGTGGGTCCGAGGCGGTGCGCCGGAAGCGCTGCGGTAGCGCGAAGGGGCCGCGTACGCTGCGTGGGCAGGCCGGACGCGGTACCGGTCCGACCACGAGAGGATGGACGCGACGATGGCGTCGGACTACGTCTTCCACCCCGAACTGCGCCGGGCGCGGTTCCTGCCCCGGACCGTCGTGAACCGCCGAACCCTCGGCCTCATCCGCAGGGTCACCGCGCGCGCCGCCCGGGCACAGCCCGCCGGCGGCACCATCGAACGGGTCGACGACCGGGTGACGGTCCGGGTGTTCCGGCCCGCCGGGGCCGCCGGGCGGGTGCCCGGGTTGTTGTTCGTGCACGGCGGCGGCTACGTCATCGGCAATGCCGCCATGGGCGACCGGTTCTGCCGGCTGGTGGCCGACCGGCTCGGTGTGGTCGCGGCATCGGTGGAGTACCGGCTGGCGCCCGAACATCCCTATCCCGCCCCGCTCGACGACTGCTACGCCGGTCTGTGCTGGCTGGCCCGGCAACCCGATATCGACTCCGAGCGGATCGCGGTCGCGGGGGAGAGCGCGGGTGGTGGGCTGGCGGCGGCGCTGACCCTGCTCGCCCGGGAGCGTGCCGAGGTGCGGCCCGTGTTCCAGCTGCTGTCCTATCCGATGCTCGACGACCGGACCTCGGCGCGGGCGGAGGTCGATCCGCGCCGGCTGCGGATGTGGAGCCGGCGTAACAACCGCTTCGGGTGGACGTCCTATCTCGGCGCCGCGGCCACCGCGGCGGAGATTCCGGCACTGGCGGCGCCGGGTCGCTGTGACGATCTGGCCGGGCTCCCACCGGCCTGGATCGGTGTGGGCACCCATGATCTGTTCTACGACGAGGACATCATCTACGCCGAACGCCTGCGTGCGGCCGGTGTGGCCTGCACGCTGTACGAGGTACCGGGCGCGTACCACGGGTTCGACCTGGTCGAACCGGGCGCCGGTGTCTCGCGGGTGTACCGGAACGCCCAATTGGCCGCCCTGTCCGCGGCGCTCGGCGACAGCGACCGCGTCTCGTCCTGAACCGGTCAGGCCCGCGTCGAGCCGTAGTTCCGGACCGCCACCGGTACGGTCACCAGCAGCATCACCACGATCCAGAACACCGACGCGGCGATCGGTTCCCGCAGCGGCCACGCGGCGCCCTCGGCCACCACTCCCGGCGCCCCGAACAGTTCGCGCAGCGCGGCGACGACGGCGCTCACCGGGTTCCATTCCGCGATCGCCCGCACCGCCGAAGGCATCGATTCGGTGGGCACGAAGATATTCGAGAACATGATCGTCCCGAAGATCAGGGGCGCGACCTGCTGCAGCATCTGCTCGTCGCGGATCGCTGAGCCGAGGCAGATCCCGGCCCAGCCCAGCGCGAAACGGAACACCAGCAGCAGCGCGGCCGCACCGGCGATACCGGCCGGACCGGCCTCGATCCGCCAGCCCGCGAGCAATCCGACTCCGGACATGAGCAGCAGGGCGAGACCGCCGGTGACGGTTTCGGCGAGTGCGAGCCCGGCCGGCACCGATATCGCCGGGAGCGGCAGGGCCCGGAACCGGTCGGTGAGCCCACTGCTCAGATCCGAATTCGCGGTGGTGGCGGTCGCGGCCAGACCCATCGCCGCGACCAGGACCAGGACCCCGGGCGTGAGATACGAGCGATACGCGGCGGCGTCGGCGGTACCGGCGAGTGCGCCGCCGAAGACGAATCCGAACAGCAGCATCATGCCTGCCGGGGCGGCGAGGGTCACTGCGAGCAGTCCGGGGGAGTGTTTGTAGGACAACAGGATACGGACGAAACTGGTGCGGACGGCGGACAGCGGGGAAGGCGGGCGCGGGGTGAGCGCGGTCATCGGGTGATCCTCTGGGTCGGGCCGGTGAGGGCGAGGAAGGCATCGTCGAGGGTGGCGCGGCGGCGGCCGATATCGTGCACATCGATACCGGCGGTGTCGAGGGCGCGCAGGATCGGCAGCAGCGGGATATCCGCCTGCGGAAACGAATACGACAGGGTCGCGGCATCCGGGACATCCGAGTCGCCGCCGCCGGTGGGGACACCGCCGAAACCCGTGATCACCGTGGTGATGTCGTCGCCGCGGCGGGCGTCCGCGACGATATCCAGGCCGCCCCCGATCTCGGCGGTGAGGTCGTGCGGCGTCCCGGCCGCCACCACCCGGCCCGCATCGAGAATGGTGACGGTATCGGCGAGCCGGGCGGCCTCCTCCAGATACTGGGTGGTGAGCAGGACCGCCGTGCCCGCCGCCACGAATTCGCGGATACAGCCGTAGATCTGGTTGCGGCTGCGGGGATCGAGTGCGGTGGTCGGTTCGTCCAGGAACAGCACGGCGGGGCGCACCACCATCGCCGCGACGATATCCAGACGCCGCCGCATACCGCCGGAATACTCCCGCGCCGGCCGGTCCGCCGCGGCCGTGAGATCGAATCGTTCGAGGAGTTCGCGGGCGTGGTCGCGGGCACGGCGGGCGGGCAGGCCGTTCATCCGGCCGAACATGGTGAGGTTCTCGGCGCCGGTGAGCCGTGGGTCGATCGCGTGGAACTGACCCACCAGGCCGATCCGGCGTTTCACCTCGCGGGCGTCACGGACGGTGTCGTGCCCGGCGATCCGGGCGTATCCGGCGCTGGGGCGCACGAGGGTTGCCAGCATCCGCACGGTGGTGGTCTTCCCGGATCCGTTGGGTCCGAGCAAGGCGTGGACCCGGCCCGCGGCCACATCGAGATCGACGGAATCGACCACGGTTCTGTCACCGTAGATCCTGGTCAGGCCGCCGGTTTCGATTACCGTCATGGCCGCTCCTTAATTGGGAACAATGTTCGCTGATCAATAATCTACGCGAATGCGAACAGTGTTCGCAAACCTCTCGAGGCATGCTTGTCCGATGCCCTCCGCCGAACCGACGACTGCGCTGTGGCTGCGGACCGGTGACTCCAGGCCCGGCCCCCGGCCCGGCTTCACCCTCGACGACATCGCGGCGGCCGCGGTCCGGCTCGCCGACGCCGAAGGGTTGCGCGCGCTCTCGATGCGCCGGGTCGCCGAGGAGATGGGCACCGGCGCCGCGTCCCTGTACCGCTATGTCTCCGGGAAGGGTGACCTGCTGTCGCTGATGTACGACCGGGTCGCCGGGGAATGTGAATTCGCGCCCGCCACCGGCGATCTGCGCGCCGACGTCCTCGACGCCGCCGAACGGACCCGTGCCCTGTACCGCCGGCACGGCTGGCTCGCCGAGGTGCGCCCCGGCACCCTCGGGCCCAACGGTCTGCGCTACTTGGACCATATGGTCGCGGTCCTCGCGCCGGCGGGGCTCACCCCGGCGGCGACGATGCACGGGATCGCGATGATCTCCGGCTGGGTGACGGTATTCGCCGCCCAGGAGGCCTCGGGGCAGGCGGTGGGCGCCACCGGCGGTGGGGCCGAGCATATTGCCGCGATGATGTCTCTCGGCGACTACCCGCACCTGACCGCGCTGTTCGCCGGCTCCGACGCACCGGCCGAAGCGCCGGTGGACGCCGACGCCGCCTTCCGGGCCGGTATCGACGCCCTGCTCTTCGGTATCGGCGGGTCCTCGCCGCGGTGACGCCGCTGTCGCGGCCGTGAATTCGCCGGCCGCCCTCGTCGGCGGTCCGGCGGCGTTCTCTGCATCCGGGTAGGTCATCCGGCCGGGCTGGGTGGCGATGGTCTTGCCGGGCTTTCGATTGCCTCCCCCGTCGGGTTCGACGAGCGTGCGCCGGCCGAGGCCGGGTCGTGTGGCGCGTCGGTCGATCACCTTGCGAGCAGGCTCCGCCTGTCCTCCGTGCTCGAGGTGGGGCGTTCGCGTGTGGCAACTCGCACCACCTTCTTTTTTGAACGATGGTACAACTAGTACGATAGTTCAACTAGAGTGAAGAGGCGGCACGATGAAACCGAGACAGTCGGCTGGATGGCGGGAATGGGGTGGCCTTGCCCTGCTGGCATTGCCAACCATGTTGCTGGGACTCGATGTCACGGCGCTCTACCTCGTGGTCCCGGGTTTGGCCGCGGACCTGGAGCCGACCGCGACCGAGACGCTGTGGATCATGGATGCCTACGGCTTCCTCATCGCCGGGCTTCTGATCACGATGGGAACATTGGGCGACCGGATCGGACGGCGCCGGCTGCTGATGATCGGAGTGGCGGCGTTCGCCGCGGCGTCGGTCGCAGTGGCGTTCGCTCCGACGGCCCTGTGGCTGATCGCGGCGCGCGCGCTACTCGGCGTGGCCGGAGCGACGCTGATGCCCTCGACCCTATCCCTGATCAGCACTATGTTCACCGACGCCCGGCAGCGCGCACTGGCCCTCGGGGTCTGGGCGACGATGTTCGCCGTGGGGATGGCCGCGGGCCCGGTCGTGGGTGGGATCCTGAGCGCCGCCTTCTGGTGGGGCGCGGTCTTCCTCATCGCGATCCCGGTCGCAGTGCCGGTGCTGGTCGCCGCTCCGACGCTGCTTCCCGAGCATCGGACCCGTGGCGGTCGGCTCGACCTGCTCAGTGTCGGGTTGTCGCTGGCGGCGCTGCTGCCGATCATCTACGCGATCAAGCATGCCGCCTCCCACGGCATGGACCTCCAGGCCGTGGCCGCTGCCCTTGTCGGTGGTGGCGCCACCGTCGCGTTCATCCGTCGTCAGCTGCGCCTCGCGGAGCCGCTGCTCGATATGAAGCTGTTCGCCGGCCGGGCCTTTTCCGCGGCGCTGGCCGTATTGTTGATCGGCCTCGTCGGGTTCGGTGGCGTGATGTTCCTGGTCACCCAGTACCTGCAACTCGTCGCGGACCTCTCGCCGACGACGGCCGGGCTGTGGATGGGCCCGCCCGCGCTGGCCATGCTCATCGGGGCCATCGGGGCACCGCTCGTGGCCGCCCGTATCTCACCCGGGGTCGTCATGGCCGCCACTTCGGCGCTGTCGCTGGCCGGATACACGCTGCTGGCCCTGGCCGGGACCGAGAGCAAGCATGCCGTCGTCGCCGGCTTCGCCCTGGTCTACCTCGGGCTCGGGGTCATCGCCGCGCTGGGCACCGATATCGTCGTGGGCGCGGCACCTCCGGAAAGGTCCGGATCGGCGGCCGCACTGTCCGAAACCGTTCAAGAGCTCGGCATCGCCGCCGGTGTCGCGCTCCTGGGCAGCTTCAGCACCGCCCTCTACCGCGGGAGCATCGAGGTTCCCTCCGGGATGTCGGCACCGGTGGCCGAGATCTACCGCGACAGTCTCGCCGGCGCCGAATCCCTGGAGAACCGGATATCGGCAGAGGCTCTCGACCATGCGCGTACCGTGTTCACCGGCGGACTCAACACCGCCTCTCTCGCAGCGGGTATCGCCATCGCGGTCGCCTCCCTGGCCTGCTTCGTGATGCTGCGGCACCTCCGGCCCCTCGGCGCCGCAGCCCCTGAAGCGGAGCCGGTAACCTCGACCTCCGGGAGCGACCGATGACGGATGAAGCGATGGCGGCCGAGCAAGAAACTGTCGATGGACGCACACTGCGCGGCCGCCGGCGACGAGCCCAGATCATCGAGGCAACGCTGGAGATCGTCCGCCGCGACGGCGCGACCGGCGTCACCCACCGCACCGTCGCCAAGGAAGCCGGGATCACCACCAGCCTGACCCTCTACTACTTCGCCACCCTGGACGATCTGCTGGTGGCCGCCCTGACCAGCGTCACCGACGCATACACGCACCGCATCCGCGAACTCATCGACACCGAGGCGGACCCACTCGGCGGCCTCGCCGAACTCATCGCGGAATCGGCCGGGCCGGGCCGTGAGCGAGCGCTCGCCGAGCGGGAGCTGTCGACCCTCGCGGCACGCCGACCGGCCCTGCGACCGGTCGCGCGCCGCTGGCGCGACAACGTCGCCGAACTCGCCCGGACGCAGACCGATGACCTCGATGCGATCGAGGCCTTCGTCGCCATGTCCGACGGCCTGTGTACCGCGATCCTCCTCGACGACCACGAGGCCGACCCCGGCCATATCCGGGCAGTTCTCAGCAAGGCGCTATTGCGAAGCAGTCGGTAGGCGGCCGCATCGTGTGGTTTCCGACGCCCACGATTCGTGCCGCGAACGTCTGGCACCGCCACGCCTGAAGGGAGTCGTCGCGACGCTCAGAGGGCGTGACCGCCCGCCACCTGGAGTACCTGCCCGGTGATCCAGCGGGCCTGCCGCGACGCCAGGAACACCACCGCGTCGGCGATATCCTCCGGTTCGCCGACGGTGCCCAGCGGGACGGCCGCCCGAACCTGCTCCACCAGTTCCTCGCTCATCCAGCCCGTCTGCACCGGCCCGGGCGCGACCGCGTTGACCCGGATACCGGCCGCGGCCAGATCCAGTGCGGCGGCACGGGTGAGCGCTTCCAGTGCGGCCTTGGAGGTTCCGTAGCCGATCTGCCCGGGAAAGGCTCGCGCGGCATCGGTGGATATGTTGACGACGCAGCGCGGGCTGGTGCCGCCGCGCCGGCTCAGCTCGCCGATCAGCAGTGCGGGGGCGACCGCGTTGACGCGGAAATTGCGTTCGAGCGAGGCGAAGGTGGCGGTATCGATACGGTCCGGGCTTTCACAGTGGGCGGCATTGTTCACCACGATGTCCACCGGCCCGAGCCTGCGTTCCACCTCGTCGAACAGCGCGGCCGCCGAGTCCGGGGCGGCGAGATCCGCGGCGACGGTGATCGCGTCGCCGAGGCCGGCGGCCAGTTCCTCGACCCGGGCGGGTGCTGTCGCGGTGTGCTCCCAGCGCACGCCGTCGGGCGGCGGGTCCTGGGCGGGTAGGTGATGCAGTGCGGTCCGTGCGCCCTGGGCGGCGAATGCCCGCGCGATCGCGGCGCCGATTCCCGCGCTCGCCCCGGTCACCAGAACTACACGGCCGTCGAGTCCGGTATCGATCATCGGGCCAGGATCGCCAGCGGTGGTGCCGGAACGCAAATGAAATACCGGGAGTGGTCGAGACCGTTGTGGACCCGAGCCCCGGACAAGGCTGCGTCGGCGGCCCCGATTGCGCGGTAGAGCACCCGGACCTCCAACGGGGGTCCACGTGCCCAGGCAGTAGGGTGGGCCCGCCCGACCCGACCACAGGAGTGCGCAGGTATCAGAGTGACCCACTACCGGCCGGTCTCCCGTTTCGCCGGCGGGTGCCGCAGGTCCCCGGGTCCGAGTGGATCCGGGCGGATATGAGCGGCGCGCGCACCAGGCACAGCTATGCCGGGCGGTCGGTTGCCGAACGGCGGGCCGAGCGCCGAGCGCTGTTCATCGACGCCGGCCTGACGGTGTTCGCGCAGCGGTCGTACGCGGCGAGTTCCATCGCGGATGTCTGCGCCGTGGCGGGATTGTCGCGGCGGCAGTTCTACGAGCAGTACTCCGCGCGCGAGGAATTGCTGGTCGATGTGTACGACCATGTCCAGCAGCGGGCCCGGGCGGCGTTCGCCGACGGGCTGGCCGCCGCCGGTAGCGGCGATGCCCGGACGCTGATGGATGCGGCGCTGCGGGCCTACGTCGGTGCGATCACCGCGGACAACCGCTGGGTGCAGGTCGCTTTCGTGGAGATCGTGGGGGTGGGTCCGGAGGTCGAGCGGCATCGCGAGCGGGTGCGTACCGGCTGGGGCGAGGTGATCGCGGCGGCCGCCGCCGCGGTGCCGGGAGTGCGGACGCCCACGGGTGGCTGGGAGCTGGCGATGTCGGCGTTCATCGGCGCGGTGAACGGCGCCGTGCACCACTGGAGCCGGCAGCAACCGCGCCCGTCGGCCGACGATCTGCTCGCGGTGCTCTCGGCGCTGCTGGCGGCGTTGATCCTGCCGGCCTCCGGCGCCGACTGATTGTGTTGTCCGACACCGCCGTGCCATACTCTGCGCCATGTTTGAGACGTAGGCGTCTCAACGTGGTCGTGAGGATGTGGGTCGATGAGGACCGAGACCGGGCGGGTACGCCGGATCGGCACACTGCTGCTGAGCGCACTGCTGCTGACGGCGGTACCGATCGCCGGAACAGCCGGGGCGGAACCGAATCCGGACGTGGTGGAACCCGCACGGGTCCTGCCGTTGCCCCCCGAACTGGACCCGGGGTTCTATCGGCCGGCGGCCGAGACGGTCGCGGCCCACGCGCCCGGCGAGATCATCGCGGTACGGCGGGTGAATGTGGCCAATTTCGGTCTCGTCCCGCTGAACGTCGACGCCTGGCAGGTCTCCTACCGGTCCAACAACAGCCGCGACGAGGCCGTACCCGCCGTCGCGACCGTGCTGAAGCCGCGCGGCGCCGCGGCGGCGCCGCGCCCGCTGCTGTCGGTGCAGATCGCCGAGGATTCCACCGCCGGTTACTGCACGCCGTCCTATGCGCTACAGCATCTTTCGGCGGCCCCGCTCCTGGGCCAGATCGTCGCTCCCGCCGAGTTCGTCTTCGCGCAGGCGGCATTGCAGCAGGGCTGGGCGGTGGTGATCCCGGACCATCAGGGTCCCGACTCGGCCTATGCCGCGGGACCGCTGGCCGGCCGGATCACGCTGGACGGTATCCGGGCGGCCACCTCGTTCGCGCCGCTGGAATCCGGGCCGGCGGCGCCGGTCGGGATGTACGGCTATTCGGGCGGCTCGATCGCCACCGGTCATGCCGCGGAACTGCACGCCTCCTATGCCCCGGAACTGAACATCGTCGCGAGCGCGATGGGCGGTGTGGGCGCGGATCTGGGCGCCGCCCTGGAAATGGCGAACAATCAGGCGACCTCCGGACTCGTCTTCGCCGCGGTGATGGGATTGGCCCGCGAGTACCCGGATTTCGCGGACTTCCTGGACCGCAATCTCGATCCGGTCGGGAAAACCCTCATGACCCTCAAAGCGCCGCTGTGCGTGCAGTATCAGTCGGCCCTGCTGCCGTTCCTGAACCTCAAAGGGATGATGCGCACCCAGGGCGACCCGATGCGCGATCCCGCGGTCACCGCGATGCTCGACGACACCCGGATGGGCCGGTCGGTCCCCGATATGCCGCTGTTCGTCTGGCATTCGGCGTGGGACGAGATCCTGCCGCTGCCGGCCACGAACCGGCTCGTGGACACCTACTGCGCCGACCCCGGCGCCAGTGTCCAGTACACCCGCGATCACGCGAGTGAGCACATCGCGGCCGAGGTCACCGGGGGACCCGCGGCCCTGCTCTGGCTGCGCGACCGGCTCGGCGGCGTACCCGCACAACCCGGCTGCGCTACCGCGGACGTTGCGACGATGCTGGCCACGCCCGGTGAATTGCCTTTCCTCGCCTCGGTGTTCGGCGAGACCGTGGCCTCGTTTTTCGGGAAGCCGATCGGCGCCCGGTAGCGGCGGTCGGATCCGGCCGGGAGCCGCGGCGGGGTGGCAGACTGCGGGTATGAGTACACCTGATTGGGCGGATGTGGACCGGTACGTGGTGGACCATCTGGTGCGGGACACCGAATCGAGCGCGACGCTGCGGGCCAACGCCGACGCGGGGCTGCCGGCCATCGATGTCTCCGAGGCGCAGGGAAAGTTCCTGTCCCTGCTCGCCCGGTCCACCGGCGCCCGCCGGGTGCTGGAGATCGGCACCCTCGGCGGGTTCAGCACCCTGTGGCTGGCCCGCGGAGTCGGCGCCGAAGGCCTGGTCACCACGCTGGAATACGAATCGCGGCACGCCGAGGTGGCACGGGCGAATCTGGACCGCGCGGGCGTCGGCGAGCGGGTCGAGATCCGGGTCGGCGCGGCGATCGACAGCCTGCCGGTACTTGCTGATGAGCGGCCCGACCCCTACGACCTGATCTTCATCGACGCCGACAAGGTCAACAACGCCAACTATGTGCGCTGGGCGCTGCGGCTCGGCCGGCCGGGCGCGACGATCGTGGTGGACAACGTGGTGCGCGGCGGTGGTCTGGCCGACGACACCTCGGCCGACCCCGCCGTCCGCGCGAGCCGGGAACTGGTCGAATTGCTGGCCACCGAACCACGTCTGGACGCCACCGTCATCCAGACCGTGGGTGCGAAGGGCTGGGACGGGTTCGCGTTCGCGGTGGTGAACTAGCGGCTCACCCGTCGGTGGTCGCGGACGCGGTGATCCGGCCGTCGTCGATCGCCTGCCGCAGCAGGGCGTGGTCGCGGGCGCTCTGCTCGGCGTAGTCCTCGGCGAAGGCGGCCATGGCCTCGTCGAACTCCGTGCCGGTGCCGAGATAGCCCGCGAGCGCGAAACGGTCGCCGCCGCGGGCGTGCGCCTGGGCCAGCACCCGCGCGCACAGCCGGCCGTACAGCGTCATCATCTCGGGCGGCATCGTATCGATCACCGCGCTGCCCTTGCCGTCGCGCAGCTGGCGGACATAGAAGTCCCGGGTGACACCGTCGATATCGGGGCCCTGATGCCAGCCGAGGAAGATATC
The DNA here is from genome assembly GCF_040638875.1 of Nocardia sp. NPDC024068. Lineage (NCBI taxonomy): Bacteria > Bacillati > Actinomycetota > Actinomycetes > Mycobacteriales > Nocardiaceae > Nocardia > Nocardia sp. NPDC024068. The sequence goes on from NZ_JBEZYU010000020.1 coordinate 56,143, forward strand.
GCTGGCCGCCTGCATGAGGCGCTGCCCGGTGACCACCCGTTCGCCCTGGTTGCTGTATTGCGGGCCGTCCAGATACCCGGCGAGAACCGACGGTTGCGCCTCCTTGGCCTGCAGGAACAGTGGATCCCCGCCGGCGCCGCGCATGAGGATGATCCAGCAGCGGGTGCCGACACTGCCCACCCCGACGACCTTGCGGGCCGAATGCACGTAGTCGAAGCGGTCGAGCAGATACCGGCGGTCCGACTGCAGGGTGGCGCGATAGTCGACCAGCCGGTCCATCATGGTTTCGTGGATGCGGGCCGCGTCGGCCGCGGAGAACAGCTCTTCCACCGGGACGACCAGCGGCGGCATGCTCACGATCCGTGGGCGGCCGTCGTCGCCGGTGACGGTCAGTTTCGACAGCGCGTGCGCGCTGTCGCGGCCCCACGCCTTGTCGATGGCCTTGGTGACCCGTTTCCGGACCGAGGCGTCGACCACCTCCTTCACCTGCGCCATCTCCTCCGTGGCCGCGATATGGGCGTACCAGACCTCCAGTTCGCCGCGTCCGGCCAGCCGGGCCACCGTTTCGCGGTATTCGGCGCAGCAGGCCAGCGCGATCCGGCGGCGGTGTTTGGTTTTGAACCCGTTATCGCGTCCGGCGACGACCAGGCTGGCGACGAGGCGTTTGACGTCCCATTCGAACGGCCCCGGATACGTCTCGTCGAAATCGTTGACGTCGAAGGCGAGCCGCCGTTCGGGGGTGGCGAACAGGCCGAAATTGCTCAGATGCGCGTCCCCGCACAGCTGGGTGCGCAGACCGCTCCCGGGTGCGCGGGCCAGATCGTCGGCCATCACCAGCGCCGCGCCCCGGTAGAACGCGGTCTGCGAGGTCGCCATCCGGGCGTAGCGCACCGGTACGAGTTCCGGGACGCGGGTCGGGGCCTGGGATTCGAGCAGCGCCAGGGGATCGCGGTCGGTAGACGGTTGATACGCGGCGACGGCGTCGAACGGTGCCAGGTCGCGCTGCCGGACACCGGATGCGTGCCGCTGCTCGCGGGTATCGGCGAGGGCGGCAGCGGGCGGGCGGGACATCGGCCCAACCTAGAGCGGTGCCGACGGTGGCGTCGTCACCCGATCCGGGTGAAGCGGCGGGGCTTCGGATCACTCTGCGCTCAACCCTGCGTGGCGCACCCGCGCGTCGCTACCGTTTTCCGGCGGCGCGGTGATGAAGAGGTGGCGGCGATGGCGGACGGCAGCGCGGGATCGGTACTGCGGGCGGTACTGGAACTCGGGCACGCCCCGCGCAGCGTGATCGCCCGGCATGCCGCGATATCCCCCGCCACCCTCACCATGCAGTCCCGGGCGCTTATCGCCGCCGGACTGCTGGTGGAGCTGCCGGATACCACTGCCGCCGGGATCGGGCGGCCCTACAGCCCGCTGGCGCTCGACACCGACGGCAATGTGGTGGTGGGCGTACATATCGCGGCCGAGCACACGACGGTGGCGGTGGTGGACATCGCGGGCACGGTGGTGCGGAGCCGTCGCCTTCCGCATCCGTCCGCGGACCCCGGTGCGATCCTCGCGTCGGCGGGTGACCAGGTGCGCCGGATCCGGGACGAATGCGGCGCGCGGCGCATCCTCGGCATGGGGGTGGCGACCGGTGGATGGGTGGATACCGAGGCCGGTACCGTCGTGCACCACTCGTTTCTGGGCTGGCGCGATGTACCGGTGCGGGAGGTGCTGGCGGCCGCGACCGGGTTGCCGGCCGTACTGGACAACCACACCCGGGCGCTGATGTACGCGGAGCAGCTCTACGGCACGACCCGCGCGGCGCCGAGCTCGATCATGCTGTTCGTGGGCAATGTGATCGATGTGGCCTTCACGGTGCACGGGCGGGTGCACTACGGGCCGCGGTCGGCGGCCGGCTCGCTGGCCCGGTGGCTGGGTGGCTCCCCGGCGGGTCCGCTCGCTCCCGCCGAGCTCGAGCGGCTCGCCGATCACGCGTTGCTGCGCGCCGCCCGGGAGCGGTCGCCCGGGAGGTTCGCGAGTTTCCCGGATCTGCTGGACCACGCCGCGGAACCGCTGGTACAGGATCTGTTCCGCGAGCGCGCGGTCATTCTGGGCGGGGTGCTGGCGGCACTCATCGATCTGCTGGACCCAGCGGCGGTGGTGGTCAGTGATCGCGCCTACGCGCGGGTGCCGGGGGTGCGGGAGGCGTACCTGGACACCGTGGGCCACCAGGCGGGAACCGGTATCGAGCCGGATCACCTGATCACGGCGTCCTCGTTCCAGGGGCGGGTGCTGGAGACCGCGGCGGCCGCGGTCGCGTTGCAGCGGCTTTTCGACCGGCCGCTCGCCCCCTTCGCACCGGATCCCCGGGACGCATTCGACTCGGACTTAGTTTAATACGGACGAATATTGACGGTCACCGGGAGGTTCGGCACAGTAATTCCATGAGCGAAATGTATCTCGCGGCGGATATGAAAACGAGCGCATCGTGTCGTCCGGTGGCGGAAATCCATGTCATCGAATCCGGAATCGGACCCAGGAAATCAACGTGCTCAATTCTCTGCGAAGAATAAGTGTCGCGCTGGCGGCGGCCGGGCTGCTCGCCGCCTGCGCGACCGATAGCGGCGGCGATGTGGCCCTCACCGCCGCGCTGCCCGACTCGGTACCGCCGGGCACCGCGCTGTCGATCTCGGTGCGCACCAGCCGGGTGGCGCTGCAGACCTCCGGTGAGGTGGGGAAGCTGCCTTTCACCGTGAGCGACTGGCCCGCGGTGACCGCCGGCCCGGACGTGATCCAGGCCTTCCGCGGCGGGGCGGTCGATATTGCCTCCAACGCGGGTATCCCGCCCATCCACGCCCGCGCCACCGGACTCGACGCCAAGATCATCGGGGTCAAACAGCGTGCGCTGCCCAACTATCATCTCGCCACCGCGCCCGGCTCGAATATCACCGATATCGCGGGACTGCGCGGGAAGCGGATCGCGTTCTCGCCCGGGCAGGCCCAGGGTGTGGTGGTGCTGCGGACGTTGCAGGCCGCCGGTATCTCCCTTGACGAGGTGCAATTGGTGGAGTTGAACAGCCCGCAGTTCCTCACCGCGCTGCAGGGCGGCCAGATCGACGTCGCCCCGCTGGGTGAACCGTCGCTCACCAAATATCTCGACCAGTATCGCGCCCAGGGCGCCACCGCGGTCGCCACCGACGCGGTGGACGCGCTGACGGTCCTGTGGGCGCCCACCGCGGTCCTGCAGGATTCGGCGAAACTCGCCGCCGCCAAGACCTTCGTGGAATTCTGGGCGCGCGGCGAAGTATGGGCCTGGGAGCATCCCGAAGAATGGATCAAAGCCTATTACGTCGAGGATCAGGAAGTTTCCGAAGCCGACGGCAGGCGAATTCTGAATACCACCCCGAAACCGTATTTCCCGGCCAATTGGAATTCGGCGATCGAATGGGAACAGGAAACCATCGATCTGGTCACCGGATCCGGTTATTTCGGTGAATCGTTCGACGCCGAGGAATTGTTCGACCGGCGTTTCGAGGGTATCGCCGCCGCGGCGGTGGCGCCGCAGTACCGGACCGAGGAGTCGCAATGACCATCGCACTCGACCGCCGGTTCGCGGCGCCGGTCCGTCCCGACGGTTTCGTCGCGCGGCGGCCGCTGCGCCGGCTGGGCCTGCGCAGATCGGTGCCGTTCGCCCGGCTGCTCGGCGTGGTGCTGCTCCTCGGCGCCTGGACCGCCGGCGTCGCGGGCGGTGTGATCGACGAACGGAAACTCGCCGCGCCGTGGACCGTTCTGCAGACCGGCCGGCAACTGGTGGCCGACGGGATCCTGCTGAGCAATATCGCGGCATCGCTGGAGCGGGCGGCCATCGGTCTCGGGATAGGCCTGGTGATCGGTACCGGCCTGGCACTGATCTCGGGTCTGTCGCGGCTGGGCGAATCCATCGTGGACGGGCCGGTGCAGCTCAAACGCGCCATACCCACACTGGGCCTGATCCCGCTGCTGATCCTGTGGCTGGGTATCGGCGAGACCTTCAAGATCGTGCTGATCACCCTCGGGGTGGTCGTGCATATGTACATCCAGGTCCACGCGTCGCTGACCACCATCGACAAACGGCTGGTGGAACTCGCCGAGGTGCAGGGGGTTTCGCGGGCGACCTTCATCCGCCAGGTCGTGATTCCCGGTTCGCTGCCCGGATTCTTTCTCGGACTGCGGCTCTCGGTGACCGGCGCCTGGCTGATCCTGATCGTCGTGGAATCGGTGAACGCCATCGACGGTCTGGGCAAGATGATGACCAATGCGCAGAACTACGGCCAGGCCGATGTGATCCTGGTGGGCCTGGTCGTCTACGGCGCCTTCGGCCTCCTCTCGGACGCGGCCATCCGGCTGCTGGAACGGAAGGTGCTGTCGTGGCGGCGGACGATCGCGAGCTAGGCGTTCAGGTACGGAAACTGACCCGCGGTTTCGGCGACCGCACGGTGCTCGACGAACTGGATCTGCGGATCCCGCAGGGCCAGTTCGTGGCCCTGCTGGGCCGCAGCGGTTCGGGGAAGAGCACGCTGCTGCGGGCGCTGGCCGGTCTGGACTACGACGTGGCGGGCTCCGGCACGCTGCGGGTCCCGGACAAGACCTCGGTGGTGTTCCAGGATTCCCGGCTGCTGCCCTGGCAGCGCTTGCTCACCAATGTGCTGTTCGGGCAGCCGCGGGGGCACCGGGCCGACGGGCTGCGGGTGCTGGCGGAGGTGGGTCTGGCGGGCCGGGAACGGGCCTGGCCCGCGGAACTGTCCGGCGGTGAACAGCAGCGGGTCTCGCTGGCGCGGGCGCTGGTCGACGAACCCGATCTGCTGCTGGCCGACGAACCGTTCGGTGCGCTGGACGCGCTGACCCGGATCAAGATGCACGAACTGCTGCGGGCGCTCATCCGCCGCCGCCGGCCGACCGTGCTGCTGGTGACCCACGATGTCGACGAGGCGATCGCGCTCGCCGACCGGGTGCTGGTGCTCGAGGACGGAGTGATCGCGGTGGACGTCACCGTGGACCTGCCCGAGCAGCGCGATACCGGCCTGCCCGAATTCCAGCGCATCCGGCGCACCCTGCTGACGGCCCTGGGTATCGACCCGGTCGCCGCGTGAAAGGAAACCGACCATGACCTCTGCCGATAGCCCGCGCCCGGGCGGGAAGACCCTGCACCTCAACGCGTTTCTGATGTCGGTGGGCCACCACGAGGCGGCGTGGCGGTTACCCGAGAGCGATCCTGGCGCCCATGTGGATATCGACCATTTCGTCCGGCTGGCCCAAACCGCCGAACGCGGCAAGTTCGATTCCATCTTCTTCGCCGACAGCCCGGTTCTGATGGGGGATCCGGGCCGGCGCCCGGGCGGGAAACTCGAACCGACTGTCATCCTGACCGCGGTGGCCGTGCAAACCAGCCGGATCGGGCTCATCGCGACCGCCTCCACCAGCTACAACGACCCCTACAACCTGGCCCGGCGGTTCGCGTCGGTGGACTGGGTGAGCAAGGGCCGGGTGGGCTGGAACATCGTCACCACGGCGGGCGCGGACGCCGCCCGCAATTTCGGACTCGACGACACTCCCGATCATCGGCTCCGCTACGAGAAGGCCGCCGAATTCGTCGAGGTCGCGACGAAACTGTGGGACAGCTGGGAGGACGACGCGATCATCGCCGACAAGGAACTCGGCGTGCACGCGGACGCGAACAAGGTGCGCAAGATCCGTCATCGCGGCGAGTTCTTCTCCGTGGACGGCCCACTGAACGTGCCCCGGTCGCCGCAGGCGTATCCGGTGCTGGTGCAGGCCGGTTCGTCGGAGGACGGCAAGAATTTCGCCGCCCGCTACGCCGAGGCGGTGTTCACCGCGCAGCAGACCCTCGCCGACGGCACCGCCTTCTACACCGATCTGAAGGACCGCGCCCGCCGGCTCGGCCGCGACCCGGAGACGCTCAAGATCCTGCCCGGAATCGTGCCGGTGATCGGCGATACCGAGGCCGAGGCCCGCGCCCTGGACGCCGAACTGGCGCGGCTGATCTCGCCGGAGTACGCCCGCCGCCAGCTGGCCGAACGATTCGGCCTGCCGGTCGAGGCACTGGAACTGGATCGCGAACTGCCCGGCGATCTGCCCAGTGAGGACGATATCCAGGGCGCCAAGAGCCGGTACACGCTCATCGTGAACCTGGCCCGCACCGAACGGCTCACCGTGCGCCAGCTGATCGCCCGGCTCGGCGGCGGGCGCGGGCACCGCACCTTCGCCGGGACCGCCGAACAGGTCGCCGACACGATCGAGGAATGGTTCACGGCCGGGGCCGCCGACGGGTTCAATGTGATGCCCGCGGTGCTGCCGTCCGGGCTGGACCGGTTCGTGGAGCGCGTGGTGCCGATCCTGCAGGAGCGCGGACTGTTCCGCACCGACTACACCGAGACCACCCTGCGCGGGCACTACGGGCTGGCGCGGCCGGAGAACCGGCTGGCCGCCGAGACCCCGCTCGCGGTGGCTCGGTGACCCGCACCGCGACACCACCGCGGACCTCCGGAATCGAGGGCGACGCCGACGGTGTGGGCTGGCTGCGGTATCTGGCCCGCCGATGTCTGGTGCACCGCCGCCTGGTGCTCGCCGCCTACCTCGGCGCCGCCGCCGCGGCGGCGCTCACCGCGGCGCTGCCGCTCGTGGTCCGACATGTGGTGGATACGCTCACCGTGACCGCCGAATCGGTGACACCGTGGGCGTTGCTGCTGCTGGCGCTGGGCGTCGCGCGGTTCGCCGCCTCGTTCACGCGCCGGGTCGGTTCGTCGAAACTCTCGCTCGGTGTACAGCACGATCTGCGGCGCGATCTGTTCGCCGCACTGCTGCGCCTGGAGGGGCGCGACCGGGAGGGTCTGCAGACCGGGCAGGTCGTCAGCCGGGCCATCACCGACGTCACGCTGATCCAGATGTTTCTGCAGCTGATCCCGATGGTGACGGGCAATGTGGTGCTGCTGGTGGGTGCGCTGGGGCTGATGGCGGTGATGTCGCCGCCGCTGACGCTGATCGCGCTGCTGGTGCTGCCCGCACTGTGGTGGATCGCCCGGCGCAGCCAGCGGGAACTGTTCCCCGCCAACTGGGATGCCCAGGCTCGGGCCGCCGAGGTGGCGATGCGGGTGGAGGCCGCGGTGGCCGGGGTCCGGGTGGTGAAGGGGTTCGGGCAGGAGAGGCACGAACTCGACGGGCTGCGTGACCGCGCCGCCGCGCTGTTCCGGTCGCGGCTGCGGGTCGCGCGGATCACCAGCCGCTTCACCCCGGCCATGCAGGCGGTGCCCGCGGTGGGGCAGGCGGCGGTGCTGATCGTGGGCGGGCTGCTGGCACTGCATCACTCGATCACGCTCGGCACGTTCCTGGCCTTCATGACCTACCTCGGTGCGTTCGTGAGCCCGATCCGGCAGTTCTCCATGCTGCTCACCGTCAGCCAGCAGGGCCGGGCTTCGCTGGACCGGGTGCGGGAGGTGATCGATACGCCCTCGCCCAAGGTTTCGGTCGCCCGCGGTGAACCGGCAGGCGGCGCACCGCCGCGCATCGAATTCCGGGATGTGGGCTTCCGTTTCGGCGGTAACCAGGTGCTCGACGGACTCGATCTGACGATCGAGTCGGGGGAGACCGTGGCCGTCGCGGGCAGTGCCGGGTCCGGCAAATCGGTACTCGCGCAACTGGTGCCGCGCCTGTTCGACCCCGACACCGGCAGTGTGCGGTTCGGCGATACCGATATCCGGGCGCTGCCCGCCCCGCGCGCGCAGGTCGCGATGGTTTTCGAGGACACCCACCTCATGGCCGACACCATCCGCGCCAATGTCGCCTACGGACGGCCGGACGCGACCGACGAACAAATCTGGCACGCACTGCATCTGGCCGCAGCCGACGGTTTCGTCGCCGCCACCCCCGACGGTCTCGGCACCCGGATCGGCGAACGCGGCCAGCGACTGTCCGGCGGCCAGCGCCAACGCATCGCGCTGGCCCGGGCGTTGCTCACCGACGCGCCGATCCTGGTACTCGACGACGCGACCTCCGCGATCGACGCCCGCGTGGAGGAACTGATCTTCACCCGGATCGCGGGTGAGGTGCGCCGCCGCACCACGCTGGTCGTGGCGCACCGGCTGTCCACGCTGGCGCTGGCCGACCGGGTCGCGATCCTGGACGGCGGCCGGGTCGCCGAACTGGGTGCGCTGTCCGAACTCCAGGATCGCGGCCGGTTGTTCCGGACGCTGTTCACCCCACCCGGTCCCGGTGCGATCGACACCTCCGCGGTATCCGGCGAGCCGCCCGTTGCCACCGCCGTGCTCTGGGTGGAACCCGAGGCCGATACCGAGGACACGCGCACTCTCGAACAGGTGGCGAAGGCGTTCGCGCAGCGTGCCGCCGGGGCGCCGGCCGGCGTCGGCCGGGGTGCGGCGATGGGCGGCATGATGGCGGCCGCACCGCCCAGCGGCGATGTGGCCCGGCTCATCGACGGGCTGCCGCCCGCCACCGGCGAACCCGAGGTACCGGAATCGTTCTCGCACACCGCCGACCCGCGATTCACCCTGCCCCGGTTGCTGCGTCCGTTCGCCTGGCCGCTGCTGGCCGGGCTGGCACTGGTCGCTATCGACGCGCTGGCACAGGTGCTGATCCCGTTCCTGGTGCGGCACGGTATCGACCACGGCGTACTCGCCGACGCGCAGGGCGTGCTGCTGGTCGCGGCGGGACTCACCGTGCTGGTGGTGGCCGCGGACTGGGTGATCGGGGTGGCCCAGGTGCGGGTCACCGGCCGGGCGGGCGAACGGCTGCTGTTCGGGCTGCGGGTGAAGACGTTCGCGCAACTGCAGCGACTGGGGTTGCAGTACTACGAACGCGAACTCGGCGGCCGCATCATGACCCGAATGACCAGCGACGTCGACGGCTTGTCCGGATTTCTGCAGACCGGCCTGGCGACGGCATTGACCAGCACGATCACCATCGTCGGTGTGGTAGTGGCGCTCCTGGTCGTGGACGCCGGGCTCGCGCTGGTGGTGCTGGCGACGCTGCCGGTGCTGGTGGTCACGACCCTCGTGTTCCGGCGGGCGTCGGTTCCGGCCTACAACCTGGCCCGCGACCGGGTGAGTGCGGTCAACGCCTACCTGCAGGAGAACGTCGACACCATCAAGGTCACCCAGAGCTATCGGCGCGAAGTGGTGAACCAGGCCGAATTCGAACGGCGGTCCTGGAGTTACCGCGACGCCCGGCTGCGCAGCCAGACACTGATGGCGGTGTTCTTCCCGTTCATCGAGCTCATGTCGGTGGTGGCGACCGCGGCGGTGCTGGCGGTCGGTGTGCACCAGGTGCGCGACGAGGTGGTCACCGCGGGCACGCTGATCGCGTTCCTGCTCTATATCGATCTGCTGTTCTCGCCGATCCAGCAGCTGTCCCAGGTGTTCGACAGTTATCAGCAGGCCGTGGTCGGTGTGGACCGGCTCGGTGAGCTGATGCGTACACCGGTCGACACCCCCGACGCTCCCGATTCCCGGCCGGTGCGGTCCTTGCGCGGTGAGATCGAGATGCGGTCGGTGGATTTCGCGTACGCCCCGCGTGGCGGTGCCACCGGAGTACCGCCGGTGCGCGCGCTGGGCGGTGTGGATCTGCGGATCGCTCCCGGGCAGCGGGTGGCGCTGGTCGGAGAGACCGGCGCGGGCAAGTCGACACTGGTGAAACTGCTCGCCCGGTTCTACGACCCGACGGCGGGCCAGGTGCTGGTCGACGGTGTCGATATTCGCCGCTACGCATTGCGCGACTACCGCAAACGCCTCGGTGTGGTGCCGCAGGAACCGTTCCTGTTCGGCGATACGGTGCGCGATGCCATCGCCTACGGCCGGCCCGAGGCGAGTCCGGCCGAGATCGAATGGGCCGCCCGGGCGGTCGGCGCGCACGAGATGATCGCCGCGCTGGATCACGGATATCTGCAACCGATCGGGGAGCACGGGCGCGGGCTGTCGGCGGGGCAGCGTCAGTTGCTCGCCCTGGCGCGTGCCCAACTGGTGGAACCCGACATCCTGATTCTCGACGAGGCCACCGCGTCCCTGGATCTGGGCACCGAGGCCCGGGTGCAGGCGGCGATCGACGTGCTCACTGCGGGCCGCACCACGCTCGTGGTGGCCCACCGCCTGGCCACCGCCGCGGCAGCTGATCTGATCGTGGTGCTCGGCGACGGCCGCCTGCTGGAGACCGGCACCCACACCGATCTGCTCGCGCGGGACGACGGGGCCTACCGGGCGCTGTGGGCGGCCTACGTGGGCGCGAGCGCCGGGGAGCCGGCGGCAGCGCGCTGACCCGGAACCGCGCCGGTGCGGCCGGTGCCCGGATGGGGCCCGGCCGCACCCGGCCGCTCAGACGGCGGGTTCGGTGACGATGGTGTGGTCGGTGATTTCGGCCAGCGCCCGGCCCCAGTCCGGATAGAGCCGCACCTTCGCCAGATGCAGCTCCTCGATACGGGCGGCGAGGTCCGGAGCCGGATCGTCGGAGAATCGGACCGCCGAGAGCCGGTCGAAGTACGGCAGGATATTCGGGTCGCCGGCCAGGTGAACGGGGTCGTGCAGATAGCGCTCGAGCGCCGGCAGGTCGGCGACGGCCGCGCAGTAGGCGTGGGTGAATCCTTCGGCGGGGTCGCCGATATCGCGCCCGACCGAGCCGAAGACGACCGATTCCACACTCGCCGTGCGGCGCATGGTCGTCAGCACCTCGTCCTGCTGTTCGGCCGATACGTCGTCTTTGAAGCGGAAGCGCAAGAGATTGACTATCACCGGTAGACCCTCCTGGGTGAACCCATGGGTTCATAAAAGCTATCTGACCGGTCCAGTGAAGCACGGTTTCGCATTTTGAACCAGTGGGTTCAACCGATCGGTTCTCTTGGTACTCTGGACCGGTGCGAGCAGCGGAGGTCCCGGCCCGGGGGCGGATCGATAAACGGCAGGCCATCCTCGACGCGGCCTTCGCCGTTTTCGCCCGGCTCGGCTACGAACAGGCCTGCGTCCGGGAGATAGCCGCCGAGGCCGGCGTGGCCAAACCCACCGTCTACAACCACATGAGCGATAAAGAAGCCCTGCTCCGGGAGTCGCTGCTGCTGGCGGCCGACCGGGTGGGCGCGCAATGCCTCGACGCCGTCGAACGCCTGCGCGACCCCGGCGCCGATCTGCCCGCGGCGCTCGACGACACCGCCCGCCGGCTGCTGCGCATCTGCGCGGGAGAGACCTCGCACGCGCTGCGCCGGCTCACGTCCGCACAGGCGAACCGGCTGCCCGAACTCGTCCTGGACGTCCGGGACCGCACCGGGGCCCGGACCCTGGACGCCCTCACCGACCGGCTGGGCCTGCTCGCGCTGTCCGGGAAATTGAGCACCACCGACCCGGCGACCGCCGCCGAACAGTTCCTCGCGCTGCTCACCGGTCCCCTGGAGAACCGGTCCGCTCAGGGCACCCGGAAGGTCGCGGCCGCGGAGCAGCGCGCGATCGCCGCCGCGGCGGTCCGGACGTTCTGGGCGGCCTACGGGTCCGGCGACCGCACCTGATCAGGCCACCGCGCACGGCCGCGACGAGCTGCGCAGTACCCGGTCGCCCGAGACTCGGGCAGACCCGGGCGATTGCGGGCGGGGCCGCCGTGCTGCGCCTCGGGGTCAGGACGGTCGCGGGAGCCCGCGACAGTGGAAACACCGAGCGCCGGGGCCGTCCACGGCGTAGCGCCGCGCAGCTCAGGACCGGCGTAGCGGCGGATCGGTTTCGCCGGGAACCCGCAGTTCGTCACCGTATTCGCTGACCCAGGCCGCCAATGAGCGCAGCGGGCCGTCCACGAAGCCGGCACCGAGATCGGTGAGCCGGTACTCGACCCCGGGCGGCGCGTGCCGGCCCGGGTGCCGGGAGATCAGAGCCCGGCCGATGAGCCGCCGCAAGGCCTCGGTGAGGGCTTTATCGCTGATTCCGCCGATCTCGGTGCGCAGGTCCACCCGTCGGCGGGGGCCGGCGGCGAGTGCGGCGAGGAGCACCGGATCCCAGGTGTGGGCGAACAGGTCCAGCGCCCCGCGCAGCCGGCAGTCGGCGATCGGTTCGGTGTGATCGGTCATCGCCCACCAGCGTTGTCGGTCGCTACGCACCGATCGGTGCGTATTCCGGTTTCTACGGTAGTCCTCGCATGTAGATCGTTATGACGGAGGAGTCGACCGATGCGAATCGCCATTCTGGGAACGGGACATCTCGCCGAAGCGCTCGGCGCCTGCTGGGTGCGGGCCGGGCACCGGGTCACCGTCGCCGGGCGGGTACCGGAGCGGGCCGAGGCGCTGGCCGCACGACTGAATCGGGCCGCCCTGCCGGGCGCTCGCGGGGACTCCGGTGCGGTAGCCGCCGAACCGGCTGCACGCGCCGCCACCCCACGGGACGTGGTGCGCGGCGCGGACGCGGTCCTGCTCGCGGTGCCCTGGGATGCGGCGGCCGAAGTCGTCGAGGCCGCCGGCGGGGCGGACGGGAGCTGGGCGGGTCTGCCCGTTATCGACCCGACCAACCCGGTGGGCCACGGGGTGGGCGTGGTGCTGAACCCGCCAGGAGTGTCCAATGCGCAGCGGATCGCCGACGCCGCGCCGGGCAGCCATGTGGTCAAGGGATTTCATCTGGTCCCCTCCACACAATGGGGGTCGGCCGGCGCGGAGACCACCGTGGTGCTGTGCGGTGACGATCCCGCGGCGCTGGAAACCACCTCGACACTGGTCCGCGACGCCGGAGCGGTGCCCGCGGTGCTGGGACCGCTGGCCCGGGCGCGGCAGCTGGAAGAGGCGGCCGGTCTGCTCATTGCGTTGGCCTTCGCGGGAGTCGACGCCCGGACCGTGGTACCGGCGCTGCCGCCGGTCCAGGTCTGAGGGGCCGGCCGCTTGTCACCGCTGCCGCGTGGCACGGGCGGCGGATCCGGGACCGGCCGGGTCAGACCGCGACCGGCTGCCGTGGCGCCCGATCCGGGCGGTGCACCGGGTCCGGCACCGGGACGGCCGCGACGAGGGCCCGGGTGTACGGATCGCGCGGGGCGGTGAACACCGTGCCGACCGGGCCGGTTTCGACCACCGACCCCGCGCGCAGCACCGCGACCCGGTCGGCGACCCGGTGCACCACGGCCAGATCGTGACTGATGAACAGGCAGGCGAAACCGAGTTCGCGCTGGATCTCGGTGAGCAAATCCAGGATCTCGGCCTGGACGGAGACGTCGAGCGCACTGGTGGGTTCATCGGCGATGAGCAGCCGCGGGGCCAGGGCCAGTGCGCGGGCCAGTGCGACCCGCTGCCGCTGGCCACCCGAGAGTTCGTGGGGCAGCCGGTCGGCCAGGGTCGCGGGCAGCCGCACGGCGTCGAGTAGTTCGAGGACCCGGCGGCGGCGCTCGGCCGGCGTCCCCTCGCCGTGCACATCGAGCGGTTCGCGGATGGTGGCCGCGATCCGCAACCGGGGGTCCAGCGCGGTCGCCGGGTCCTGCTGGACGAAGGCCAGGCCGCGCCGGATCCGGCGCAACTCCCGTCGCGAGACGGCGGCGAGATCGTGACCGCCGAACCGGACCCGCCCGGCGGTGAGCGGTACCAGCCCCGCCGCGACCTGCCCGAGTGTCGTTTTGCCGGAACCCGATTCACCGACCAGGCCCAGCACCTCGCCCCGGTGGACGGCGAGGTTCACCGAATCGACGGCGCGGAACTCCGGATCGGTGCGCCGGGCCGGATAGGTGACCACGGCGTCGGTGAATTCCAGCACGATATCGTCGTCCGGTCCGGCCGGTGGGGTGACCGGTGTCCCGGTGGGCAGCCGGGGGACCGCCGCGAGCAGGGATCGGGTGTAGGGATGGGTGGGGGTATCGAACAGCGAATGCGTGGTACCGGTTTCGACGACCGCGCCCGCGCGCATCACCAGCACCCGGTCGGCATGCCGGGCGACGATTCCCATGTTGTGGGTGATGAGCAGGACGGCCATACCGCGGCGGTCGCGGATCCGGTCGAGTAGCGCCAGGACCTCGGCCTGCACGGTGACATCGAGCGCGGTGGTCGGCTCGTCGGCTATCAGCAGATCCGGGTCGCCGGCCAGGGCCAGCGCGATGGCCACCCGCTGTTTCTGGCCGCCGGAGAGTTGATGCGGGAAATAGTTCACCCGCCGTGCCGGATCGGGGATCTCGACCTGGTCGAGCAGTTCGATCGCCAGCGCCCGGGCGGTGGCCGCCGATACCGTGCGGTGGGACCGGATCGCCTCGCGCAGTTGCCAGCCCACCCGCCGGACCGGGTTCAGGGCGGTCTGCGGTTCCTGCTGTATCAAGGCGATCCGGGTGCCGCGCAGCCGGTTGAGTTCCGGCTCGGCGGTGCCGATGATCTCGGCCCCGCCCAGAGTTACCGATCCGGTGGGGCGGGCCGCGGTGGGCAGCAGGCCGATGATCGCGCGCGCGGTCAGCGATTTGCCGGAACCCGATTCGCCGACGAGGGCGACGACTTCGCCACGGTCTATCTCGAATGAGACCCCGTCCACGGCGGGTGCGGCCGGATCGAAGGCGATCCGCAGATTACGGACATCCAGGAGTGCAGTGGGCACCGGGAGCTCCTCGAACGAGACGGGTCACTGCCGCCGGGACCGGGCGGCGAGTGCTTGGGAGATCAGCAGCAGTCCGAGGACCAGCAGCAGGACCGCGGCCAGCGGCCCGGCCACGAACAGCGGTGAGTAGTAGGCGTTCTGGGTGCCCTCCTCGATGAGCGACCCCAGCGACGGCGCCGGCGGCACGATACCGAGACCGAGGAAACTCATCGCGCCCTCGATGAACACCCCGACCGACATCGCCAGCGCGAGTTGCACGGTCAGCGGTTCGAGGCAGTTGGGCAGGATATGCCGGCGCAGGATCCAGCCCTCGCCGGCGCCGAGCGCCCGCGCCGCCTCGACATAGGGCGCCTGCCGGATGGTGCGTACCGAGGTGCGGGTCAACCGGCCGAACACCGGGATCTCGGCGAGGGCGATGACCAGGCCGATCGTCAGCACACCCGGCCCCGCCACCATGGTCAGCGCGATGGCCAGCACGATGGCCGGGAAGGCCAGCAGTAGGTCGAACGCGCGCTGGATCGCGGTATCGAGCCGGTCGAAGCGGGTGGCGGCCAGGCCGAGCGCGGCACCGACGACGGCGCCCAGCGGCACGGCCAGGAAGATCACCAGCAGATCGATCCGGATGCCGTACAGGGTCCGCGAGAAGATATCGCGGCCCACCGAATCGGTGCCGAACAGGTGCTCGGCGTCCGGCGCCAGCAGTACGGCGCCGGAAATCTGCTGGTCCGGTGCGTAGGGCGCCAGCCACGGGGCGAGCAGCCCGGCCAGCGCCACGAACGCCACCAGGACGGCTCCGGCCAGTCCGCGGCCGGTGCGCAGACCCGACCACAGACTCACCCGGTCGGCAGCCCGCCGCGGTGCCTCCGGCAGTACGGTCACGGTGCTCATCGCGTTCCTCCCAATCGGATCCGGGGATCGAGCCAGGCGTTGACGAGATCGGTCGTCAGCTGGATCACCACGAACAGCGCCACCGAGAACAGCAGCATCACCTGCACCACGGGATAGTCGCGGGCGCCGATCGCGCGTTCGATGAGATATCCGAGCCCGGGCCAGGCGAATATCACCTCGACCAGGACCGCGCCGCCGAGCAGATGACCGATCTGGATACCCAGCACGGTGACGGTGGCGGGTAGTGCGTTCGGTAGCGCCTGGGTGAAGACGATGCGCCGCCGCGGGATTCCGAGGGCGCGGGCCGTGGTGATATACGGTTCGGCGAGCTGGGTGCGCAGGGCTTCGGTGAGGAACCGGGTCAGCGCGGCCGCGATCGGCAGTGCCAGGCAGACGGCCGGTAATACCAGGTACTGCACCGAGATCACCGGATCGTCGAGGAAACCGCGGCGGGGAATACCACCGGCGGGTAACACCATCCACACCACGCCGAACAGCACCACCAGGATCGCGCCGGTGACGAAGTTGGGGATGGCGACCGCGAGGGTGCCGAACACGGTGACCGCGTTGTTGAGCCACCGCCGATCGGCGATCACCGAGGCGGTGCTCAGTCCGAAGGCGAGCGACACCGCGATCAGCAGCGCCGACACCGCGAGGATCAGGGTGTTGCCCAGCGCGTCCAGGACCAGGGTGCCGATATCGCCGCCGAGGATCAGCGACCGCCCCAGATCGAAACCGGCGATATCGCCGAGCCAGGACAGATAGCCGCCGACCGGCGACCCGCTCAGCCCCAGTTCCGCCCGCAACGCGGCCAGCGCCTCGGGCGAGGCGTCCGGACCGGCCAGGGTCAGCGCCGGATCGCCGGGCACCAGCCGCAGCATCGTGAAAACCAGGACCGAGCCGGCGGCGAGGACCAGCAGCGCCGACGGTATCCGGCGCAGGGTGTAGCGCAGCATGGTCGCTCACCCGCCCAGGTAGGCGTCGGCGAGTTCGAGCTCGGCCCGTTTGGACCAGGCCACCCCGTGCACCCCACCGGCCATCAGCAGATCGTTCTCGAAGCCGACCAGTTCGATGACGAACGCGTTGTCGAGCAGTTCGGTGTTGAACCGGTGATACGCGGCGGCGGCCTCGGGACTCTCCGGATCGACGATCGCCCAGGCCGATTCGACCGCGCGGCGGTAATCGTCGTCCGCGAAATTCGAGGCGTTCTTCTGCGGATTGAACGGGTAGGCGCTCGTCGGCAGCGTCGCGGGATTGAACTGCGCGTAGGTGTGCGCGGTGATCCACAGTCCCGGATACGTGCCGCCGATGAGCCGTTCGATCGTCGTGGCGTAATCCAGGGGGTCGAGCCGGGTGTCGATACCGGCCGCCGCGAGATCGGCCTGCACGATCTGCGCGACCGCCTCGGTTTCGGTGGATCCGGTGGTGTAGCTGATCGGGATGACCGGCAGTTCCCCGGCCTCCGCGACGAGGGCCCGCGCCTTGTCCGGATCGTGGCTGTAGGCGGAGTTCAGCCCGGCGTCGAAGGCCGGGGAGTACTCGGGCCAGGGAAGTGCGTCGGTGGATCCGTGCCCCCGATAGACATCGGCCAGGATCCGGGCGCGGTCCACGGCGTGGGCGATCGCGCGGCGCACCCGCACATCCTGTAATCCCGGGGCGCGGACGTTGGCGCCGATATACCAGTTGGCGCGTACACCGGTCTGCGGGACCACCCGGAAGGCCGGGTTGCGGGAGAGGGCGTCGGCGTCCCGGGGCCCCGCGCCGAGCAGCAGGTCGAGCTGTCCGGAGCGCAGCTGGGAGATCCGGGTCTGCGCGTCGGGGACGACGACGTATTCGACCCCGTCGAGGTGGGGTCTGCCGCCCCAGTAGTGTTCGTTCGCTGCGAAGGTCATCGACGCTCCCGGTTTCCATTCCACGAACCGGAAGGCCCCGGTCCCGTTGTAGCCCTTGCCCGTATCGAAATCGGCGAGCGTGTTGCGGTCGATGATCGGCACCACGGCGAGCAGATCGAGTACGGTGCCCGCCGGGCGGGCGAGCCGCAGCGTCAGCCGGTGCGGGCCGCCGATCTCATAGCCGGTGATGAGCGCCGCGGTGCGGGCCAGCTGCCCGGCGCGTCGCGGTTCGGCGTAGGTGGTGAGGCTGAACTGGACATCCGCCGCGGTGAAGGGCCGGCCGTCGTGGAAGGTGACGTCGTCGCGCAGGGTCAGGTCCACGGAACGGCCGTCTTCGGCGATCCGCCACGATCGGGCCAGTGCCGGTTGCGCTTCCAGGCTTTCGGCGGGGTAGGTGAGCAGCGTGTCGTACACCAGGCCGGTCAGGGTGGCCTGGGCCGGTGCGCCGGAATAGAGACTGGCCGGGGCGAAATCGCCGTTGTTGCCGACCCGCAGGGTGCCGCCCTCGGTGACCTCCGTCCCGGACCGGGCCTGTTCGACAGCCGACCGGCAGCCGGTCACGGCGAGCACCGCGGCGAAACACAGCGCGGCCGTCACCCAGAGGGATCGGCGGTGCCGGAGCGTGTGTCGGCTGAACACGGACGGGTCCTTTCGAGGGCCCGCGGACCGGTCGCGATTCGGCGACCGGTCCGCGGGGCGGATATGTTCTCGGCCTGGATCAGGAACCGAAGCCGGGGAACCGGTCGGCGGGATCAATGATCGAGAAGTGGGAGGCGTCGCCGGTGCGGATCCGGCTGGTGGTGCCGTCCAGCGCGACGGGGACATCGCCGGCCAGCGTCACCCGGTGCACACTGCGCTTGTGGTCGCCGAAGTCGGCGATCCCGTAGTGCTGGGTGGCGCGGTTGTCCCAGATCACCAGATCGCCGGGGGTCCAGTTCCAGCGCAGCGTGTTCTCCAGGCGGGTGATCCGTTCCTGCAGGAACTGGAAGATCGCCGTGGACTCCGAGGACTTCACCCCGATCAGGCTCTTGACGAAATGGCCCAGCAGCAGCGATTTCTCACCGGTCTCGGGGTGGACCCGGACCACCGGATGCTCGGTTTCGAAGATGATGCGGGTGAAGTTCTGCATCCGGTCCTTCGCCAGGCCCGAGCGTTTCGGGTCGTTGCCGTGGACACCGGCGTAGTCGTATTCGTTGCTGTGCACGGCCCACAGATTGTCGGCCAGTGCCTTGAGCGAGGCCGGGAGCTGTTCGTAGGCGGCGACGGTGGAGGCCCAGGTGGTCGCCCCGCCGTAGGGCGGG
Organism: Nocardia sp. NPDC024068; assembly: GCF_040638875.1. Classification (NCBI taxonomy): domain Bacteria; kingdom Bacillati; phylum Actinomycetota; class Actinomycetes; order Mycobacteriales; family Nocardiaceae; genus Nocardia; species Nocardia sp. NPDC024068. The sequence continues at coordinate 74,794 of NZ_JBEZYU010000020.1, forward strand.
ATATCGACGGCACGCAGGATCGAGGCCTTCGGCGGGCGGTCGATGAAGGTGACATCGGTATGCCAGCTGTTCGCGGCGCCCTCGATCACCAGCGTCCGATTGTCCTCGGAGGTGAGGGTGGGATGGGTGGTGGTCGGGGTGCCGAGGGCCGAGGCGAACCGGTACTGCTCGTCGTCGTCGAGGTGGTGCTGACCGCGGAACACGATGACCTTGTGCGCGGCCAGGGCGTATCGGATCGCGTACGCGGTATCCGCGGAGATATCTCCCGTGGCGTGGACCCCCTCGATGAGGGCGCCGATGTTCTCACCGAGTTTGGTGACGGTGAGACCGCCCGCGGCGTAGATATCGGCAGCGGCGACAGGACGGCTTTCGGTGGTGGTCACGGTTTTCCTCCGAGATCGGTGCGACGGTGGCGGCCCGGTCGGACACGGCGGCGGATGGCCGCGGGGTGGTCCGGTACGGCAGGTACCCGAGAAAAAGTAATCGCAGGGCATTAATTTGCGAAGGCATCCGATCGGCCTGCTCGCTTCCCTTTACAAACCCGGCGGCGTTCGGTACGACGGCAGCGTCAGATGTCGATCACCCCGCTCCGGATTGGGCCGAATATCGATGACCGCCAGACGCGGCCGCTACAGCGCGGGGGAGGAAACCCGGGTGCTGCTGATCGAAACCGCCGAGCGCCTCTTCGCCCAGCGCGGATACGAGGCCGTCACCCTCGCCGAGATCCGCGCCGCCGCGGGGCAGCACAACGCCTCGGTGATCAGCTACTACTTCGGTTCCAAGGCAAACCTGCTGCGCGCGGTGTTCGAGCACCGCCTGCCTGTCATCAACGCCGAACGTGAGGCGCTCATCCGGGAGCTGAGCGCCACCGGGGCGGAGCTGACCACCCGGGAGGCGCTCTGGGCGCTGGTGCTGCCCCTGGTCGACAGTGTCCGTCGCGGTCACCACTACGCGGGTCTGCTCGACCGGCTGCTGGAGGCCGAGATGCTCGACGGCGCCTTCAATTCCGCGGATCCGGAGGTCACCACCAGCGGCCTCACGGTGAACCGCGTCCTGCATTCGGCGCTCGACCGGTTGCCGGCCGAACTCGGACATCGCCGCGTTCGCATCGTGTACGCGAGTGTGATGCGCACGCTGGCCGGTTTCGGCCGGTCCGGGAGTTATCCGGAGGAGGCGGCGCTGGCGGATCTGATCGACGCCTGGGACGGATTGCTCAACGCTCCCGCGACCGGCCGGATGTTGCGGCTCGGTGCCGGCGCCCTCCCGGGTGACGCGCGATAGCGCCACCCGGGAGGGCGAGCGGAGAAGTCCCCCGTGTCATCCGGGCCGGATCATACGACCGATTCCGCGAAAGCGGCTCGGGCGGCGCGTAATACGTCGGCGACCCGCTCGGGATGGGTGAGATGGGGATTGTGACCGGCGCCCTCGATCACGGTCACCGGGAACCGGGCCGCGCTGTCGACGGGATCCTCGGAACCGGCCACGATCCGGATCGGCACCGTCGTCTCGCCGAGCAGGTCGCGGGCGGCCGCCCGGCTACCCGGCCGGCTCGCGGCGCGCAGGGCGGCGAGCGTCCGGCGCGCCACCCCCGGGCGGCGCAGTGCCGCGTTCGCGCTCTCGATCGCCGGACCGTCGGGGACGCCGAGCAGCCGGGCCAGCCGGGCTGATGGCAGGCGGCGCAGCAGGGCGGCGGTGAACGGCATCCGGAGAAGGCGCGGCCCCCGCGGCTGGAGGAAGGCGGGGGCCACCAGGACGACACCCGCGATTCGGTCGGGATGAGCGTGCGCGTAGCGCAGCACCGGCAGGCAGCCGAGCGAATGACCCACCAGCACAGGCCGCCCGGTGATATCGGCCATGAGTTCGTCGAGGCGGAAATCGGGCGCTGCGGGTCCGGGATGCGAGCGGCCGAGTCCCGGCAGGTCCACGGCCAGGGTGGTGCCGCCGGTACGCGCGCGGACCTCCCGCCATGCCTCGCTATCGGTGGGAAGTCCGTGCAGCAGCACGAATTCCGGTGTGCGGCGATCGCCGTCGGTCCACAGCCCGCGATGGAATCCGGCGGCCGGATTCGCCGCCGTCGCGCCGAAGCGGCTGCTCACCAGATGATCCGCCCAGTTCCGGAGTGCCGTCGCGGCGGGCGGCATGACGAGGCCGGCCGCCGCGGCGACCGCGTCCGCCGCGGAGGTGTCGTATCGATCGTCGGCGATGAAGGCCAGCCGCTCCCGGTCGACTCCGGTCACCCGGCGCGGCAGTCGTTCGACCAGCCCGGCCGGGACGGTGAACCTGGGTGCGCGCACGCCGAGGTGGGCGGCGAGCAGCCGGACCATATCGGGAAGCGGCGGTGTGGACGGGTCGAGCACGGTATAGGACCGGCCCGCCGTCTCCGGGTGCTGCGGGAGCGACCTCAGGAAGTCGACGAAGTATTCGAGATCCACGATGGGCAGCAAGGTCCGGGCGTTGCCCGGTAGCGCCGGCAACCGGCCCTCCCACAGGTCCCGGACCAGCTCGGCCAGGCCGATGTATTGTCCGGGGCCGATCACCGTGCTCGGATCGGCGACGGTCAGCGGCACCCCGGCCGCGGTGGCGCGTTCCCGCAGTATCGCGTCGCCCTCGAATTTCGAGGCGCCGTAGGCGCCGACGCCGTAGTCGTGTTCGGCGGAATCCGGCACGGTCACCCGGTAGCCGGTGATGTGGACCAGCCGGCGCAAGCCTGGCCGGCGCGCGGACCATTCGAGGATTCGCAGGGCGCCGTCGATATTGACGGCCCGGGCCCGGCCGGGATCGAGACCGAAGGCGAACAGCGCGGCGCAGTTGTAGACATCGCGGATATCGGTGAGGGCGGCCGCGCCCATCTCGCCGAGTTCCGGATCGGTGATATCGCAGGCGTAGACGCTCAGGGCGCCGCGCGGTACCCCTTGGGCGTCGAGGTAGTCGGTGAGGCGCTGCCCGGTCCCGGGCCGGACCGCGGCCGCCACGGTATGGCCCCGGGCCAGCAGCCGGGCGACGAGTGCGCGTCCGATGAATCCGGCGGCGCCGAAGACCGCGCTATCGGGTGTGGTCATGAGTTGTCCTAACTAGACTGGTCTACATATTTTATGCCGCCGCGAAAAGCTCGCGAAAGGCACTCCGTCAGAGCATGGTTCGCGCGACGCGCGACACGCTGTCCAGTGGTGCGCGACTGCGCTGCGCCTGTGCCAGCACCAATCCGCCCTCGACGAGGGCGAGCAGGGCGACGGCGAGATCGTCGGCGTCGGCGCGGCCGGTGGCGCGCAGGACGACCCGCAGGGCCTGCGTCCACCGGTCGTACACCTCGGCGCAGGCGCGTTGCACCGTATCGTTCTCCCCGGCGACCTCCAGCGCGACGGTGGCGATCGGGCAGCCGCATACCCAGCCGGATTCCTCGAGCCGGTCGCCCAGCAGGGTGATGAGGCCGGTGAACGCCGCGGCCGGGTCGGTGATGTCGGCGGCCTGGATGGCCGCCTCGATCGATCCCGTGGACCGGGTGACCGCCGCCGCGACGAGTTCGTCCTTACCGCCGGGGAAATGGAAGTAGAGCGAACCGCGCGGGGTGTCGCTGTCGGCCAATATCTGATTGAGCCCGGTCCCGAAATAGCCGCGGCGTTCGATCGAGGCGCGTGTCGCCTCGATCATCCGCTGCTTGGTCTCGGCCCCTTTTGCGCTCATAAGGAAAAAGTAGACCGGTCGTCATAGAAAGTCAACGGGAAGGCGCGGTCCGGTCCGGCCCGGAGCCCGGATTCAGGCGCGGGAACGGGTGGTCTTGTTGCGGTACATGGCCGCATCGGCGGCCTGCATGGCCTCGTCCACCGCGGTGGGCGCGTCCTCGAGATACACCGTGCCGATACTCGCGCCGACACTGATCGTCTGCCCGCGGACCGCCATCGGCGCGGTGAGCGCCGCGGTCAGTTCGTCGCGCAGCGCGGTGAGCCGTTCGGTGCCGGTGCACTGTTCGACCATCACGATGAACTCGTCACCGCCCAGGCGCGCGGCGATCCCGCCCGCGGCCTCGACGACGTGGCGCAGCCGGGCGCTCACCGTGCGCAGCACCTCGTCGCCCACCGAATGGCCCCACCGGTCGTTGACCTCTTTGAACCCGTCCAGATCGAGATAGGCGACCCCCACCGGCGGGCGTGCGGCCGCCAGCCGATCGAAGAAATGACCGCGATTGGGCAGTCCGGTGAGTTCGTCGTGGTTGGCGTCGTGCCACAGTCGGGCGGCCAGTTCCCGGCGTTCGGTGACATCCACCGCGACGCCGATCAGGAACAACACCTCGCCGCGGCGGTCGCGGACCGCCGACATGGACAGATCGATCCCGGCGGTCGAACCGTCGGGGCGCCGGTGGTCGACCTCCAGCCGGAAGCGGTCGATCCCGCCCGTCAGTAGATTGGTCATCCGGGCATAGGCGGCGCCGATATTGGCCGCGCCGATCAGTTCGATCACCGTCCGGCCGGGCATCTGCTCGACGTCCAGGCCGAGCATCTCGGCGAAGGCGGTGTTGGCGTCCAGCACCCGGCCCCGGGTATCGACCGTCCCGATACCCACCGAGGCACCGGCGAATACGGCCGAGAAACGGGCCTCGGAGAGTTCCCGCCGCCGGTCGGCCTCCTTGGCGGCGGCCAGGGCCGCGGCCAAGGTGATCTCCTGCTCCTGCAGTGCCGCCGAGCGCAGGGCGTCCGTATATCCGGTGGCGAACTCGGCGGCGACCAGGACGGCCCGATCGTCGACCCCCGCCGCCTCGACGCCCTCGCGGCGGATGTGATCGGCCATGGGGCCCAGGATCACCGGCAGGGTCCGCCCCGCGACCCGGGGATCGCGATAGTTCACCGCCACCAGCGCCGCGGCCGCCGATTGCGCGGTCTGGGGGAGGTGGCAACCGCGCAGCGCGTCGAGCAGCCCTCCGGTGAGTTCGGTGAGCAGGTCCTCGATCCGATCCCGGGTCAGCGTCGGCGCCACCGTCCCGTCCAGCGCGTCCGCCCACCCGGCGGCGAGGTCCCGTACGCTCACCCCGGATCCCCTACCCCGCCGCGGTTGTCAGGCCTTGCACGCCACACCGGCCAGTCCGAGCGACCGGCCGGGGGCCTCGTGCCGGTCGCGCTCGGATTCCGGCCGCCACAGCGGTAGTTCGACCACGCCCGGTTCCACCAGCTCCCAGCCGTCGAACAGTGCGCTGATGGCGGCGCGCGAGCGGAACTGGATACCGACCTGGTTGCCCGTGGCCGACGATTCGTGCAGCCGTTCGGCATCGTCGGGACGCAGCGCCGAGGTCAGGTGGGAGATCGCCACATGACTGCCCGGGGCCACCGCCTGCCGCAGGGCCGTGACCCGCGCCGCGGGCAGATCGGCGTCGGCCAGCAGATGCAGAACCGCGAAGAGCAGGATCGCCACCGGCCGGTCGAAATCGAGGAGTCCGGTCGTGCGCACCCGGCGCAGCAGTTCGTCCGGATCGCGCAGATCCGCTTCGAGTGCGCCGCAGTGGTCGTCGCCCGCCAGGATCGCACGGGAATGCGCGACCGCGATCGGATCGATGTCCACGTACAGCACGCGGGCCCCGGAGTCGCGCTCCCGCACGATTTCGTGGACATTGCCGGCGGTCGGGATACCCGAGCCGATATCGAGGAATTGGGTGATGCCGCGGTCCATGAGGAAACCCACCGCGCGTCGCAGGAACGCCCGATTGCTCAGCGCCAGCCGGGGCAGGTCGGGCACCAACCGGCTACCGCGCTGCGCGGCCAGCCGATCGACCTCGAAGTTGTGCGATCCGCCCAGCAGCGCGTCGTACATCCGCGCCGGGCTCGGCTGTGTCATATCCACACCCTCGGGCGCCCATCCCGGCCTGTCCATCTCGTCCCCTCTGCGCTCGGGGTCCGCACACCGACGGTCGCGGGGGACACTCCGGCCGTGCGGGAACTCCCGCGCCGCGCAGCGGATCCCTCCACTGTGCCGCGCCCGCCGCCGGACGGCCCCGGACGGCGATATGCGAATAGTAGCCGCCGGCGGGGTGGATGGCCCGGCGCCGGTACCGCCGGCCGAGAGGGCCGGTGCGGCTACCGGATTCCGGGTACCACCCCGCGGGGCTGGATCAACGGAAGATCGTTGTAGGTGACTATGCCCGGTTCCGCGGCCACCACGGCGGGGATCGCGTTGATCACCGGCATGGCGGTCATGATGTGCCCGAGAGTCATGAAATCGGCGATGGTCTCGGCCTGGAAATCCGGGGGCGGCAGGAAACTCACGATGTTCTTGACCGTCGGGCGGCCGTCCACCTGGAGTACCCAGCCGTCCTGGTCGATCTTCCAGTCGGGTTCGAGGGTCTGGCCCTTGCGCCAGCGAACCGTCAGTTCCACCAGCGTGCGGCCTGCGACCAGGCCCTTCCAGGACGCGTAGACGCCCGCGACGCCGCCCGCCGGGATGGTCCAGGATCCGAGATCCAGATCGGCGGTGGTCTGCGCGAATTCGGCATCGCAGCGCACTTCGTCGAGTTCCACGCCCAGGGCGTCGGCGATGAGACGCACCGCCTCGCCGAATACGGCCGTTCCCTCGGCCGCCATCGCGGGCAGATCCGGGCGGTCGATCGGTTCGCCGAAGCCCACCGGCCGCTCGGTCGCGGGCGAATCGTAGAAGGTGGTGTCGGCCGCCTCGCTCACGGTGACCTTGTCGACCCGGTCGCAGATCCCCGCCGACACGATGGCCAGCAGGTTGACGAATCCGGGGCTGATGCCGGATCCGAAGATGGTGGAGCCGCCGCGGCGGCAGGCCTCGGCGATCCGGTCGCGGCCGGGCCCCTGCCGATGGCCGGTGATGAACGAGGCGCTGGAGACCACGTCGACGCCCGCGGCCAGGATGCGGACCAGTTCGTCGACGTCGATCCACATCGGGTTGTAGACCACGCAATCCGGCTTCAGGGCCAGCAGCGCGTCGATATCGTCGGTCGCGGTGAGCCCCACGGGCTCCAGTCCGCACAGCTCACCGATATCGCGGCCGACCTTGTCCGGCGACCACGCGTAGCAGCCGACGAGTTCCAGCGTCGGGTTCGCGACGATCGCGCGTACCGAGCTCTTACCGACATTGCCGGTCGTCCACTGGACGACCCGGTAGCGACGATCCTTGGGCACGCGCTCAGCATAGGGCGGCCGGCGCCGTTCCGGAACGAAACCCCCGATTCCGGAGAATTGTATTCTCTTCCGCCTGCCGACCGTCCTTCGCCGCGTCCGCTCGACGCGGGCGATGGCGCGCCGCCCGGTCTCGAGGTTTGCGTCACAGTCGCCCGGTATCCGCGGGGGCGGGAGGCGCAGGCGCGCACGATGGTTCGGGGTGGGCAGGGTCCGCCGGGATGCGGGAGGGTGCCGGGCGCGAATACGTTGGCGACCAATACTGTTCACCTGGTCGTCGCGGCTTCGTAGCCGACCGGAAACCACTGGTCCCGGCGGCCGCCCAGAGGCGCCGGTGAAACCATGTGAACGCGTTGACTTCCGTGATCTGCTGTCACCTCCCGGTCATGGCACGGTAATATCGAAGTATTCGCCGTCGGCGTGTTACGGCGAGTTCGCCCGATCGAAGGTTGGTGAGGCCATCCATGTCGGTATCGATGTTCGACGAGACCCTGCCGCGTGGAGAGCGAGACGGGGTGGGGCTGAGGGTCGGCGCGATCATCGATCGGGGCGGTCAGATCCTGCTGCTGGAACTACCCAGCACCGGGCCCATTCGTCCCACCCGGAAGCTGCCCGGAGCCACCGTCGAAGCCGGTGAATCGGTGACCGGCGCGCTCACGCGCGGCGTCTTCGAGGAGACCGGGCTCACGGTGACCGATGTCCGCCACCACATCGGGGACTTCGACTATCTGTCGCCGCAGGGCAAACCGGTGCGGCGGTTGCATTTCGCGGTCGAGGTCGCGGCTTACGGTCCGGTAGTGCTGAGCGCGCACGCGCGCTATCTCTGGGCACCGCTCGACGGGAAGGATCTGTCGGTCACGTCCTCGATCCAGAAGATCCTCGACAGCTACCGCGAGCGCGTCTATCCCTGATCTCGGCGGGCCGGCTCGCCGCCGTGGGTTCGGCGGATCGGCGGCGGAGGAATTCGGGTCGTGCTGCGTGATCAGCCCTGCCGACACCCGGAATCGGGCGTCGGCAGAGCGGATCTCAACGCTGCGCTTTCTCGTGCGGTAGCAGTTCGAGGCCGAGCACCGCCACGACGATGCCCGCGAGGCAGACGAGCTTGGCGGCGGTTACCGCCTCGCCGCCCGTCACCATGGTGTAGCCGACGGTCAGGGCCGTGCCCACGCCGGTCCACACCGCGTAGGCGCTGCCGATCGGAATCCGGCGGACCGCCAGGCCCAGTCCGGCCATACTGGCCGCCAGCGCCACGAAGAAGACGGCGGTGGGCAGCGGCCGGGTGAATCCGTCGGATTGCCCGAGCGCGGTCGCCCACACGGCCTCGCAGACGGCGCTGGCCAGCAGGATGATCCATGCCATCTCAGCTCACCACCTTCAGGCCCACCACCGAGGCGATGAGCAGGGTGAGCAGCAGAACACGAGTCGTATCGGCGCGTTCTCGGCCGGTGGCGACACCCCAGACGACGGTCAGCGTCGCGCCGGTCCCGACCCACACCGCATAGGCCGTGCCGGTGGGGAGATCGATCATGGCCCAGGCCAGACCGGCCATACTCAGCGCGAGAGCGATCAGGAAGACAACGGTCGGTTTCCAGCGGCGGAAGCCGTGCGACGCCGACAGCGCCGTGGCCCACACCGCCTCCAGTACACCGGAGACCACCAGGACGAACCAGGACATGACAAACCCTTTCGAGTCAGTCTTGTCGCGATGCGGGTACTGCTCCCTCGTCCGCGAGCCCGCTTGCCGGACTCCTTCCGCTCAACGGTACCGAAGGATCACCGATTCCCCATGGTGACCGGAAGCACCGGGGATGCGCCCGGGTCGCCCGGATCAGGACCCGGTCCGGGCACTCACCGCCTGCTTTCGCGCCGACGTTCCGGAGGTCGCGACGGCAGGCGGTTGCCGGCGTAGCCGGGTGCGTACGGCGGTACCGGCGCATCCGATCACCGCCACCGCGCCGAGCACGGTCGGCCAGGTCAGTGGCTCGCCCAGCAATAGTGCGGCCCAGGCGATGCTCAGTACCGGCTGGATCAACTGCACCTGGCTGACCTGTGCCATCGGCCCGAGGGCGAGCCCGCGGTACCAGGCCAGGAAACCCAGGAACATGCTGACCAGGCCGAGATAACCGAACGCCGCCCACTGCCCGGGAGCGGCCGAAGGTGTTTCCACGGAAACCGCGACACCGGTGAGCCCGATCATGAGCGGGGCGGAGAGCACCAGTGCCCAGGAGATGGTCTGCCAGGAACCGAGTTCCCGGCTGAGTAGTCCGCCTTCGGCATAACCGGCCGCGGCCGCGGCGACCGCTCCCAGGAGCAGCAGATCCGACCAGTGCGCACCGCCGGTGCCGCCACCCTGGAGCGCGGCGAACCCTACGGCGGTGGCGGTACCGGCGGCCGCGGTGAACCAGAACGCGCGCGGCGGATGCTCCCGGGTGCGAAGTACCGCGAGGACCGCGGTGGCGGCCGGGAGCAGCGCGATGACCACGGCGCTGTGGCCCGCCGACGCCTCGGTGAGCGCGAACGTCGTGAGCAACGGGAAACCGATGACCACACCGGCCGCGACGATGCCCAGCCGCAGCCACTGGGATCCGCGTGGCAGGGGTCGGCGGGTGAGCACGAGTGCCGCGGCCGCCGGAATCACCGCCACGACCGCGCGGGCGGCGGCGATGAACAGCGGAGACAGCCCGTCGTCGGCGACGGCGTGCTTGGTGAGGGGAACTGTGAGCGAGAACGCCGCGACCCCGAGCAGTCCCCAGGCCGGGCCTGCCCACACGTTCGACAGCGTGGAGGGCGACGATAGCACTGAGGTCATTGGAGCGGTAGCGCTACTATTGGCTCTCATGTCCAACGATAGCAGCTCGCGAATTGTCGCGGATCTACGCGACTGGATCGCCGCCGCGCCCCCGGGTGCCCGGCTGCCGTCCACCCGCGCGCTCGTGGAGCGGTATTCGGCCGGTCCGGTCACTGTCCAGAAGGCATTGCGCACCCTGACAGCGCAGGGGCTGATCGAAAGCCGACCGGGGGTAGGCACTTTCGTCCGCACGGTGCCCACCGCCCGATCCGCCGACTACGGCTGGCAGACCGCCGCCCTGGGTTCGCCGCGCGGTCACGGTTCGCGCTTGTTCAGCGCCTTGCGGACCATTCCGAACGACAGGATCGCGCTGCATTCCGGATATCCGGACCGGGAACTGCTTCCCGAGCGACTGGTCCGGGCCGCGTTCACCCGGGCCGGCCGAGGCGACGCGGCGGTGAACCGGCCGCCCAGCGCCGGGCAGCCGGATCTGCAGGCCTGGTTCGCCGCCGAACTGGCGGCGGTGGCCCCCGCCGCAGTGTTGCCCCCGGCGCCGAGCGATGTGGTGGTGTTCCCGGGCAGTCAGAGCGGCCTCAACAGCACCTTCCAATCGCTGGTCGGGCCGGGGCGGCCGCTGCTGGTGGAATCGCCGACCTACTGGGGTGCGATCCTGGCGGCCGCCCGCGCCGGGGTCCGGGTGGTGCCCGTGCCCGGTGATTCGCGGGGTCCCCGGATCGAGGATCTGATCCGGGCCTTCCGGCAGACCGGAGCGCGGGCGTTCTACGCGCAACCGCATTTCGCCAATCCCACCGGCGTGCAATGGGCGCCGGAGCGGGCCGCCGAAGTCCTCGAGGTGGTGCGGGACAACGGTGCGTTCCTCGTCGAGGACGACTGGGCCCACGATTTCGGCATCGACTCCGTGCCGATCCCGCTGGCCGCCCGCGACGATGCCGGTCATGTGGTCTATCTCCGCTCGCTCACCAAAAGCGTTTCCCCGGCGGTCCGGATCGCCGCCGTCGTCGCCCGGGGACCCGCGCGGGAACGGATCGTGGCCGACGCGCAGGCGGAATCGATGTACGTGAGCGGGTTACTGCAGACGGTCGCCCTGGATATCGTCACCCACCCCGGCTGGCGCACCCATCTGCGGAGTCTGGCGCAGCGGCTGGCGACCCGGCGGGATCTGCTGGTCGGCGCGTTGCGCGAGCACGTCCCCGACGCGCGGCTGGAGGTGGTGCCCCGGGGTGGATTGCATCTGTGGGTGCGGCTTCCCGACCGGACCGATCTCGCACGCCTGGTCCGGGATTGTGAGGACGAGGGGGTGTTCGTCGCGCCGGGCGACGAATGGTTTCCCGCCGAACCCACGGGCGAATACCTGCGGATCAATTTCTCCGGACCCAATCCGGGCGCCTTTCCGGAAGGCGCCCGGATCATCGGGGCGGCACTCGCCCGGCAACTCCACGGTTAGCGCCGGGCCGTGGCCGGGACCGGCCGTGGTCTCAGCGTGTCGCGTGATCTTCCAGGAAGACCTTGCGGCACGACGGAGCGCAGAAGGCGTAGTCGATTCCGTTGTGGGTGGCGGTGATCCGGGTGGTGGCCCATTCGACGGTCATTCCACAGGTCGGATCGATGGTGAAGCCCTCGGGTGCGTCCGGCACCCGGCCGGACTCCCGGAAGTCCGCCGTCATCAGCCGGGTGAGTTCGGTACTGGTGGTCGTCCGGCCCAGCATCCCCACACAGTGCTCGCGGAGCCCGACGATCTGGACGACACAATGCGGTTCGCGGCGTAGCCGCTGCGGATCGGGTTCGGTGGCGGCGATCGCGTCGGTGATCGCCGGGACGACGCCCCGCCCGAATTCGCCGTCTCCGCTCCACGATCCGGGAACCGTCAGCCGGACGAGATAGCGGGGCGCGCTCGCGCTGTCCGGCCCGCCGGTCGCCCAAGCGTCCGGCCGGTGCACCAGTACGTGGGTGAACTCGCGGGCCTTGCCCATGGTTTCGTCGGGTGCGTCGTCGAATTCGGTGAGGGCGGACAGCACCCGGTCGGCCAGGTCGCGGGCGGCCGCTTCGTCGAGCGGACGGCCGGTCACCCATATCTCCACGGTCATCATGGGCGGGCCTCCTGTGTGGTGGGTTCCGTGGTCGTATGCGCCTCGGCGAGGGCGAGCAGTTCGTCGACCGGCCACTGATCGTCGGCGTGCACGCCGTATTTCGCGGCGACGACGGTGCCGCCGGGGGCGATGAGGAAGTCGGCGGGCAGGCCGAGGCGCCCGCCCTCGGGACGGGCCGGTGGTGCGGGCCGTCCGCCGTCACGTCCGCCGGAGACTTCGCTGCCCACGGCTCGCGCGATGCCCGGCCACGCGCGCGGGTCCAGCAGAGCGCGGGCGCCGGACTCGACACCGAATTCGCGGTACAGCGCGCGCTCGGGGTCGGCGATCACATCCAGGCCGAGATCGTCGGTGTACTTGCGTAGTTCCGCGACCGTCGAGTGGAAGACGACCACCTCCTGGATACCGGCCGCGCGGATCTCGGCGTGCCGGGTGGCGACGGAGCGCAGGTGCAGGTTGCAGACCGGGCAGCCGGCGAAACGCCGGAACTGCAGATGGGTGAGCAGTTCGGGATGGGGGACCGGGACGGTGTCGCCGCTTGCGGTCGGGAGGGTGCGGGCGGGAATCGGATCGGGGTACGGCACGGGACTGCTCCTTTAGGTGTACAAAGTACGCTTATAATCGAGTATGCGCGTATCCAGTACGCTGTCAACCCGTGCCCAGGCCGCGTTCGCTCACCGAGGATCAACTGGTGGCCGCCGCCCTGGCGGTCCTCGACCGCGACGGTCTGGAAGCCCTCACCATGCGGGCCGTCGCCGGTGAACTCGGTATGGCCACCATGGGTCTCTACCGCTACGTGGCCGATCGGCGGGCGCTGGAAGTGCTGGTGGTCGACCACATCTTCCGGACGATCGACCCGGCACTGCCCGATACCGGATGGCCGGACCGGATCCGCGTGCTCATGGACCGGATCCGTATCGCGGTCGCCGGACATCCGGCCGTGGTGCCGCTGGTGCTGCGGCATCGCCAGGCCTCACGCGAATCGCTGCGCCTGATCGACACCGTGCTCGGTGTGCTCACCGACGGCGGGATCACCGGAGTGGACCGGGTGATCGCACAGCGCACCCTCATCGCTTATGTGCTCGGATTCCTGCAGAACGAGCATTACGCGGCGCTGTCCGGCGCGGGCACGGTCGCCATGTCCGAACTGCCGCCCGGTGAGTTCCCGTTCCTGGCGCGTACCGCGGCCGACGCGCGGGGAGTCGCGCCCGAGGTGGAATTCCGGCGCGGGCTGGACCTGGTGCTCCGCGGACTGGGTGGTTGAGAGGCCCGCAGCGCGGTGTGGCCGGAGGTGGGCCGCCGGCTACCGCTCGGAGTCCGGATCGTCACCGGTGCTCTCCGGGTCGTCGTCGGATTCGGCCGGGTTCCGCGCCAGCACCGAACCCAGCCGGGTCCGTGGGGGCGGTGTCACCGCCTCGGCCAGGATCGCCAGGATCTCGGCCTCGACACCGCGGCCGTGATCGCCCGCGCGGACCTGCAGGGCGCGGTACACCGCGTCCGGTACATGTCGAACAGACAGCGTCACCATGAGAGCGCTTCTTTCGTCGACAGTGGTCGGTGCCCCGATTATATTTCCGCCGGCCCGGCCGCCCGGCCGCGGAGCGGTTTCGTTCCGGTATCGGGTCACCCGGTAGCGGATCCGGTGAACCGGCATGCCGCCGCCGCCCGCTACCCGTAACGTAGGCGCCCGAAAGTCGTTCCCGCGCTGCGGATACGACTGTGCGCCGGGCTCTTCCGGTGCGACAGGATGCCCGGGCCGGGTGGCCCGGCAGCGGTGCGCGGCCGTTCGCCCGCGTCCGGAAAGTGAGGCGGAAATGAATCACAAGCTCTGGTTGCTCGGCCGGTTGGTCGCGGTGGGGGGACATATCGCGGGGGAGAAGCTCACGGGGCATCGGGCCCGCGCCATCGACGATGTACCCGCCTCCGGCGCCGCGCTGACCAGCGAATGGCTCACCGCGGTGCTGTGCCGTGACACCCCCGGCGCGCAGGTGCAGTCGTTCGAACTCACCGATGCCAGCAGCGGCACCTCGACCCGGGTGGCGATCCGGGTGGAATACAACGAGGCCGGCCTCGCCGCCGATCTACCGCGGGCGTTGTTCGCCAAGACCACGACCTCGCTGAGTCAGCGCATTCTGCTGGGTGGCGGCAAGATGATCGACGGCGAGACCCGGTTCTTCCGGGATTTCCGGCCGAAGCTCGATATCCAGGCGCCGCTGGGCTACTGGGGCGCCTCCGATGCCGCCTCGTGGCGTTCCATCGCGCTGATGGAGGATATCGCCGTGACCCGCGGCGCGGTGTTCAGCGAGCCCACCGCCCCGATCGGCCGTGCGGAGATGGAGGATCTGGTCCGTAATCTGGCCCGGCTGCACGGCACCTTCTGGGAGGATCCGGCCATCGAGGTCCTCAAGACCACCAACGAGGCATTGCAGGCCTACCTCGCCGCGATCGATATGAAGACCCGCTGCGGGGTCGGGCTGGAGCGGGCCGCGGAAGTGGTTCCCGAGGCGCTGCACGGCCGGGCGGACCGGTTGTGGGCGGGAGTCGAACGGGCCGTCGATCTGGCGACCCGCGAACTGCCGCACACCCTGCTGCACGGCGATCCACATATCGGTCAGACCTACCGCACCGCCGAGGGCCGGATGGGGTATGTGGACTGGCAGGTCGTCATGCGCGGCGGCTGGGGTCACGATTTCGCGTATACGGTCAATTCCGGGTGCGAACCCGAGGACCGCCGGGCCTGGGCCCCCGATCTGCTGCGGGCCTATCTCGAGGAGCTCGCCGCCGCGGGCGGCCGGGCGCCGGGCTTCGACGAGGCATGGCTCATCTATCGGCAGCAGTCCATGTTCGCCTACGCCGCGTGGGCCTTCACCATCGGCCGGGCGGCCTATCAGCCCGAGATGCAGTCGCGTGAGACCTGCCTGACGCTGATGCGCCGGATCACCACCGCGGTGCACGACAACGAATCGCTGGACGCGCTCGGAGTCTGACGGGGTGTGGGCCGGGCCGGTGTGGTCCGGCTCCCTCCCGGGCGCCGTCACCGTGCGGAAATGCGATCGGACCAGTCCAATTGGACCGAAAAGTGTGCCTGTACAACATGATTCGAAATCGAACAGATGTAATGAGGGTGTCGTACCATCGCCACGTTCCGGCTCGAGCCGGCAGATCGCAGGAGGAGGCTCGAACCGGCGCCGGTCGCTGGAAAACCAGTGACCCCGCATCACGAACGGCATGGAGTCCCGTCCTTGACTACCTCGGATTACAGAAAACACGCACAGGCCCCGGTCGTGCACGGCGCACCGGTCGATTCCGATGAGCCCCGGGTACCGCTCTACGTTCCCGAGTTCGCGGCGGACCCGCACCGGGTGTATTCGGAGTTGCGGCGGCGCTACGGTTCGCTCGCGCCGGTGGAGCTGGCCCCGGGGGTGCCGGCGACACTGGTGATCGGATACGCCACCGCGCTGAA
The DNA here is from genome assembly GCF_040638875.1 of Nocardia sp. NPDC024068. Taxonomy (NCBI): domain Bacteria; kingdom Bacillati; phylum Actinomycetota; class Actinomycetes; order Mycobacteriales; family Nocardiaceae; genus Nocardia; species Nocardia sp. NPDC024068. Next base: position 90,274 of record NZ_JBEZYU010000020.1, read on the forward strand.
GGTGCTCAACGATCCGGACCGGTTTCCGGCGGATCCGCGGGTGTGGCAGAAGGATATTCCGGCCGAATGCCCGATTCTGCCGCTGCTGGAGTGGCGGCCGATGGCCAGCCGGTGCGCCGGACAGGAATTCCTGCGCTACCGCCAGGCCATCACCGCGAGCATCGACGAAGTGGATATGTATGCCATCCACACGGTCGTCGCGAATATCGCCGGTCCGCTGATCAATTCGTTCTGCCGCGACGGCGAGGCCGAACTCATTCAGCAGTACGTGTTCCCGCTGACCTTCCAGGTGATGAACTATCTGCTCGGCAGCCCGCCCGAGATCGGCCACCAGGTGGCCGCCGGGATCGCCGCGATGCTCGAGGGGGTGGACGCGGAGGAGGGCAGCCGGATGCTGGGTGAGGCGCTGATGAACCTGGTGCTGCTCAAGCGTTCCGAGCCGGACAGCGATATGACCTCGGTCCTGCTACAGCATCCCGCCGGACTCACCGAGGAGGAGGTTTCCCATCACGTCTCGCAGGTCTACGGCACCGGTATCGAGTTCGAACTGAACCTGATCGTGAACACCCTGCTGCTGATCCTCACCGACGAACGGTTCGGCGGCAGCGTCCTCGGCGGTAACCTCACCTCCCGCGATGCCCTGGACGAAGTGCTGTTCAACGACCCCCCGCTGGCGAACCTGCTCATCACCTACCCCCGGATGCCCATCCTGCTCGACGACGTCTGGCTGCCCGCGCACCAGCCGGTGGTCATCAGCATGGCCGCCTGTAACAACGATCCCGCGATCCGGGCCTCGGAGCTCACCGGTAACCGCGCCCACCTGGCCTGGGGCCTGGGCCCGCACGCCTGCCCCGCCCAGTCGCTGGCCTATATGATCGCCGAAGGCGCCATCGACCAGTTGCTCGACGCCTTACCGGAGATGCAGGCCTCCTTCCCCGACGACGACCCGACCTGGCGCCCCGGCCCGTTCCACCGCTCCCTGGCCGCCCTCCCGGTCACCTTCCCGCCCGGCGCCCCCCTCCTCGGACACGAGGACCCCGCGATGCCTCCCGCGCTGCGCCCCTGACCGCCCGGGCCCGGGGCGCGCTCGACCTGCCGAACCGAGTGCACGTGCGATCGCGCCGGTACAACCACCCGATCGCGCCGGTACCACCAACCCCGCCGAGGCAGCTCCAGCCAACGGAAATAGCCACGGGCGCCGCCGATTCGGTTGCCGCGCGAATCAGTAACAATATCGGAATACGATCAGAATCATGATCTGGGACGCCCACCG
>NZ_JBEZYU010000021.1:0-89124 GCF_040638875.1 Nocardia sp. NPDC024068
TGGGGCCCGCCCGGTTCTGGAGCGACCAGAGGGAGGGAGCGCAGCGACTGACCGGCGGGAGTGAAGAACCGGGTTAATAGGGCCCCACCCTCGAGCGGCGGAGCCGCTCCAAAATTACAGCCCGACCCTTGGCGGAGGGGTCGATCCGAACCCTTCCTTCGCGGTGGGGTCGCTTCAACCCACCTCCCCCACCCTTCGCGGAGGGGCCGATCCAAAATCACACTCCTCCGCGGCGGAGGCGCTCCAAAATTACAGCGCTTGGTCGAGGTCGCCGAGTAGGTCTTCGAGGTCTTCCAGGCCGACCGAGAGGCGTACCACCCCGTCCGACAGTCCGATTCCGGCGCGACCCTCCGGGCCCATCGCCCGGTGGGTGGTGGTCGCCGGGTGGGTGATGAGGGATTTCGCGTCGCCCAGGTTGTTGGAGATGTCGATGATGCGCAGGCCGTTGAGTACTTCGAAGGCCCGTTTCTTGGCTTCGCCCGCGTTGGCCTTCAGTTCGAAGGTGACCACGGTGCCGCCGCCGCTCATCTGGGATTTGGCCAGGGCGTATTGCGGGTGGGTGTCGAGGAACGGGTAGCGCACCCATTCCACGGCCGGGTGTTCGTCCAGGTAGCGGGCGATGCGTAGCGCCGAGTCGGTGGACTGCCGTACGCGCAGCGGCATGGTTTCGAGGCCCTTGAGCAGGGTCCACGCGTTGAACGGGCTGAGTGCGGGGCCGGTGTGGCGCATCAGCGTCTTGACCGGGCCGTCGATGTATTCGGCGGTGCCGAGGATCGCGCCGCCGAGGACACGGCCCTGGCCGTCGATGTGTTTGGTGCCCGAGTACACGAGCACATCGGCGTCGAGGTCGAATCCGCGTTGCAGCAGCGGGGTGGCGAAGACGTTGTCCAGGACCACCTGGGCGCCGGCGGCGTGCGCGAGTTCGCTGACCTTGCGCACGTCGACGAGCGTCTGCATCGGGTTGGCGGGGGTTTCGAAGAACACCGCGGTGGTGGGTACGGACAGCGCCGCCTCCCACTGGTCGAGGTCTTCACCGTCGACGAAGACGGTTTCCACACCCCAGCGCGGCAGGATCTCGTTGCAGACCACGAAACATGATCCGAACAGGCTGCGGGCCGCCACCAGCCGGTCGCCGGCCTTCAGCAGGGCGCCGAGGGCGACGAAAACCGCGGCCATGCCGCTGGCGGTGGCGAAACAGGCTTCGGCGCCGTCGAGCAACCGCATCCGTTCCTGGAACATCTCCACGGTCGGGTTGCCGTAGCGGGAGTAGACGAAATGCGGGAGATCGCCGGTGAAGGCGGCTTCGGCGTCCTCGGCGCTGGCGTAGACGAATCCCGAGTTCAGGTAGAGCGCCTCGGAGGTCTCTTCGAAACCGGAGCGGTTGAGTCCGCCGCGGACGCCGAGTGTCGCCGGTCCCACGCCGTCGGGCAGGGCGCGTTCGAACGCGCCGCCGCCGATCACGACTGCCGCCAGGGCAGGCCGTGCGCTCGCCAGCCCGATCCGCCGCGGTGGCCGAGTTCGTCCAGCGGTCCTTCGAAGCCTTCGGTGACGTTGTACGAGGGTGCGATGCCCGCGGCGGTCGCGGCGGCGGCCGCGTGCGCCGAACGCTGGCCGGACCGGCACAGGAACACGACCGGTGCGTCCGCCGGGCGGTCGTTGAGGGAGTGGCGCAACTGGTCCAGGAAGCCGGCGTTGCGGGTGCCGGTGGAATCGACCCACTCCACCAGCAGGGTCGGTGTGGCGATTCCGCTGGTGTCGGGCACTCCGACGAATTTCCATTCGGCTTCGGTGCGCACGTCCACCAGGACGGCGTCGGGGTGCCCGGTCAGCAGTTCCCATGCCTGCTTCGGATCGATATCCCCTGCGTAACTCATACGTGATACCTCCTGCGAATCCGCACTTGCCGCATCCGTTCGATGCACGCCAGGTCGTCACCCGGAGCACCCCACCGCGGAGGAGGGTTGCCGACCAGCGAGCCGGGGCTTGGCGCTGGCACTCATGACCTAATGCATGAGATTGCCCCGGCGCGCCCCGACCTGTCAAACCCCGGTTGACGCTCTCGGCGACGTCATTCCACCGGTTGGTTGCACACCAGCCACTCGCCGTCGGAGTGGAAGAGCCACCATGTCGCGGTTCTCTCCTCGCCTTCGACTCGGCTGGTCACCTCGATGGTCGCCGTTTCGCCGTTGACCTGCACGGGGCCGAATCTCTCGATTTCGACGTCCTTCCCGGTTTCGCCGGGTTTCAGCTGCCCGGCCAGCGGCGAGCGGGCGGGAACGAAACCGGGGCAGACCGCCTCCCGTGGTGGTTCGGGCCCGAAGCGGCTGCTCGCGTCGCCGAACTCGCGGACCGCTCCGGCGATCCGGTCGGATTCTGTGACATTTTTCTCAGCGGGCGCCACCAGCCCGGCGATCAGCACGCCGCCCAGGACAAGGGCCGCGAGTACCGCGGCCACGACGAACGGGGTGATCGTGCGCGGTGCCTCGTCGCCGCCCGATCCGGCGGCCGGCTGCTCCTCGGTGGGTCCGGGATCGCTCATGCAGACGATCATCCCTGGTCCCCGCATCGGCTTGTGCCCGCACCCCGATAGAATCGGGGGAGACCGGGTGCTGCCGCACAGCAGTGACCGCGGAGACGTGGGAAGACCTATGGCCGACGAGCCGCCCGCGGAAGGCGGGATGAGGTGCATACAAGCCACGCGTCAACTTAGCCTAAGCTAACAACAACGCCAGTGATTCTCTCGACCGATAAGGGTGCGCGTAACTGATGACCGAGCAGAAGGAAGCGAACCGCCCGCTTCGGATCGCGATCGTGGGAGCCGGTCCGGCCGGGATCTATGCCGCCGACGCACTGATGAAGTCGGATGCGGAGGTGTCGATCGATCTGTTCGAGCGGATGCCCGCTCCGTTCGGGTTGATCCGCTACGGCGTGGCGCCGGACCATCCCCGGATCAAGGGGATCGTGACCGCGCTGCACAAGGTGCTGGACAAAGAACAGGTCCGCCTGCTGGGCAATATCGACTACGGCACCGATATCACCCTCTCGGATCTGAAGCGTTTCTACGACGCGGTGATCTTCTCCACCGGCGCCAACGCCGACCGTGCGCTGCCGATCCCGGGTATCGATCTGGACGGCTCCTACGGTGCCGCCGATTTCGTGTCCTGGTACGACGGCCACCCGGATGTGCCGCGGACCTGGCCGCTGGACGCGGAGAAGGTCGCGGTGCTGGGCGTCGGCAATGTCGCGCTGGATGTGGCGCGCGTGCTGGCCAAGACCAGTGACGAACTGCTGCCGACCGAGATCCCGCCGAACGTCTACGAGGGCCTGAAGGGGAACAAGGCCGTCGAGGTGCACGTGTTCGGGCGGCGCGGTCCGGCGCAGGCGAAATTCACTCCGCTGGAGCTGCGCGAGCTGGATCATTCGCCGACGATCGAGGTGATCGTCGACCCGGAGGACATCGACTACGACGAGGGCTCCGAAGCGGCGCGTCGGCATTCCAAGCAGGTCGATATGGTCGCCAATACGCTGGAGCAGTGGGCGATCCGGGACCAGGGCGATCGTCCGCACAAGCTGTTCCTGCACTTCTTCGAATCCCCGTCCGAAATCCTGGGGGAGGACGGCCGGGTCGTGGGCCTGCGGACCGAGCGCACCCAGCTCGACGGCACCGGCAACGTGAAGGGCACCGGCACGTTCAAGGATTGGGATGTGCAGTCGGTGTACCGCGCGGTGGGGTATCTGTCGCAGAACATCTCGGAGTTGCCGTTCGACGATCAGGCGGGCGTCATCCCGAACGAGGCCGGCCGTGTGCTGGTCGACGAGAATGCCGACGGCGCTGCGCGTTATATGTCCGGCACCTATGTGACCGGGTGGATCAAGCGCGGCCCGGTCGGCCTGATCGGCCACACCAAGGGCGATGCCAACGAGACCGTGGCCTGCCTGCTCGACGACGCCACCGCGTTCGCCGCCGCCGAGAACCCGGAGCCGGAAGCGGTACTGGAGTTCCTGGAGGGCCGGGGCATCCCGTTCACCACCTGGGCGGGCTGGTACCGGCTCGATGCCCACGAGCGGTCGCTGGGCGAGCCCGAGGGCCGGGAGCGGGTCAAGGTCGTCGAGCGCGAGGACATGCTGCGCGCGAGCGAACCGCACAAGGTATGAATCGCGGCCCGCTCCTACCGCTTCAGCGCTGGGAGGAGCGGGCGCCCCGATCCGTCAGGCATGCTGTATCAGTGTTCGATGCCCATGTGCACATCATCGATCCGCGTTTTCCGCTGATCGAGAACGAGGGCTACCTGCCGGAGCCCTATACCGTCGCCGACTACCGGCGCCGGATGGTGCGGTTCGAGCCTTCGGGCGGTGCTGTGGTCAGCGCGTCGTTCCAGGGGAACGACCAGAGCTACCTGCGTGCGGCGCTGGCCGAGCTGGGGCCCGGCTGGGTGGGGGTGACCAGGCTGGATCTGGACGCCTCCGATTCCGAGATCCTCGACCTGCACGAGGCCGGGGTACGGGCGGTGCGGTTCAACCTCAAACGCGCCGCCGCCGATATCACGAGTATGACCCGGCAGGCGTTGCGCGCCCACGAACTGGCCGGCTGGCATGTGGAGATCTATGTGGACGGCCAGATGCTGGCGTCGCTGCAGCCGGTGATCCTGAAACTGCCGAAGGTTTCCGTCGATCACCTCGGGATGTCCGAGGAAGGGCTGTCGTATCTGCTGAATCTGGTCGACCGGGGTGCGCGGGTGAAGGCGACCGGTTTCGGGCGGGTGGATCTGGATATCGCGACCGCCCTGCGGCGTATCCACGCGGTCAATCCCGAGGCCCTCATGTTCGGCAGCGATCTGCCCGGCACCCGGGCGGGCCGCCCGTTCCGGGAGTCGGATGTGGATCTGATCTGTGATGTGGTGGGCACCGATATGCACGCGGTGCTCGAGGACAACGCCCGCGCCTTCTACGGTCTGCCCGCGGTCGAGCGGCATATCGAGGATCCGGCTCCCACACTGCCGCTACTGGTTCCGCCGCTTCCGGAGAACGGCGGCGCGCCCACCGACGGCACCACGCGCCCGCTGCCGATCATCGGCCGCCCGCCCGGGCGGCGCTGAGGCTCCGGCGGTACCGGCGGCTCAGGCCGCGATCGCGCCGCCCACCCACACTCCGGTGGCCAGCAGTGCGCCGAACAACTCCACCAGGATCGACAGCCCCACACCTTTGAGCGCGTGCTTGCTCGACGTCCACGCCTGCCGGTTGTCGGGCAGGCGCAGCAGCTCCGAGAGGTACACGCCCACCACGAATCCCACGAACAGCCCGACCACCGGGATCAGGAAGAAGCCGGCGATACCCGCGAGCCCACCCAGCAGCAGGGTGCGGTTCGGCACCCCGGCGTCCTTGAGTTTCTGTCCCGGCCAGGTGTATTTCACGACGCCGGAGATGACGAGCAGTACGGTGGCGATCCCCAGGACCACCCAGGCCGTGGTGCCGCCGGTGAGAAAAGCCCAGACGGCTATCGCCCCGAAGATCAGGATCACCCCCGGCAGAATCGGCACCACGATGCCGATCAGCCCGACCAGGATCACCAGGCCGACAACGATTTCTCCCCATACGCTCACAGGTCCAACCTATCCCGGATCGCCGGCCCTCGTGGATCGGTGAAACCCCTGATCTGTCGACTCGTCCGGTGTCGTCATCCGGTGACCCCGGCTTCGGCGGCCGACTCCGGATCAGTGTCCGGCGGAGGCGAGCCAGTGGGAGACGAGGTCGATGACGACCGCGCCGCCGCGGTCGCTGAGATGGATGTTGTCGACGAAGATGTTCAGTCCGTTGCTGTGTGCCGCCTGGTCCCAGCTCTGCCGGAAAAGGTAGTGCCGGGTGGCCGCGCCGAACGCCAGAGCGAAACTGAAATCGTTGTCCGAGCGTGGGTTTCCCTCTCGACGGACGAGGTCGGACATCCGTTCGTGCAGCGGCAGATAGTCGATATCGTGGTGCGCGGCGGTTTCGGCGATGATCCGGTTGTAGTCGGCGAGTTCGTGGTTGATCCGGGTGTCGAGGTCCTCGCCCATCGGGGGCAGCGACATCAGCGCCACCCGGATTCCGCCCGCCGCGGTGAGTCGTCCGACGATCGCGTCGAGGTGGTCGCGGTACTCGTCGAGCGGGGTCTCGCCGCGAACATCATTGGTGCCGACCAGAACGACGACCGTATCGGGGCGGCAGGCGAGGACATCGCTGTCGAGCCGGTCCAGCAGGTCCGCGGCGGTGTCTCCGTTGACGCCCGCGTTGACGAAGCGGTGGCCGGCGAACTCCGGGCGCTCTCGCAGCGCTCCGACCCAGTCCGCGCCCAGGGTGCCCTGGGTCATGCTGGCGCCCGCGGCGACGACGACCGGTCCGTCGTGCGCCGGGCGGCCGTCCCGGCACGCCTTGCCGGGGGCGTCGGCCGGTGAGCGGACGAAGGTGAGGTAGCCGACCGCGCCGGCAGCGCCGAGGACGGTGGCCAACACAACGGATACGGCGATCAGGATCTGCCGCCGACGGCCGGAAATGCCGAGACGCATGGGTAGTCCTCCAGGTCGAGCGTGGTTAGTGAACACTAGCCACAGAATGCGCTAGTGTTCACTAACCTGTCAAGGTCACAACGAGGAGGACGGGTGTGAGCACGCGGGAGCGGATCCTCGACGCCGCCGCCGATCTACTGCGGACCAGAGGGGTCGCCCATGCGACCACCAAGGAGATCGCGCAGGCCACCGGCGTTTCCGAGCCGACGCTGTACAAATACTTCGGCGACAAGGAGCAGTTGCTGCTGGCCGTGCTGCGGGAACGACTGCCCGGACCGGCGCGCGGTGCGGTGCGACCGGGCAGTGGTGTGGTGGCGGATAATCTCACCGAACTCGCCCACGCGGCCCTCGGCTTCTACCGGGAATCCATCCCGATGCTCGGCGCGCTGTTGGCGGACCCACGGCGGATGGCCGCCCACCGCACCGCGATGCGGGAACACGACGCCGGCCCGGACAAGGCGGTCACCGCGTTCGCCCAGTATCTGCGCGCCGAGCAGGAACTCGGCCGGATCGCGGCCGGCGCGGACCCGGAGGCCGTCGCATCACTGCTGGTCGGCGCCTGCTTCCATGAGGCGTTTCTGAGCTACTACGCGGAGGGCGCCGCAGCCGGGCCCGCGTCCCGGGCCACTGCGCTGGGACTCGTCACCGCAGTGATCGAGCCGTTGATGTGACCGGGTGGACGTCATGGCAGTCCGGAGTGTGACAGGGCGCCGATCTCCGGCGACCGTGCGCGGCCGCCGAGGTCAGTTCTGACGTGGCAGCAGTTCGGTGACGAACCGGTCCAGGAAACCTTCCACCGGTTTACCGTCGGCCGCGACGACCACGAATTTGGTCAGCCCGGCTGCCAGATATCCATCGATGAGACGGTGCAGGTCCGGCCAGCTGCCCGCCACCAGCTCGGCCGGATCGGCTTCGGGGCGTTGCGCCCGGATGCCCGCGGCGAGTTCGGCCGGGATACCGCTCTCGGCCAGCAACAGGGTTATCCCGAAATGGTCGGCTTCGATCTCGCGTCCGGCGGCCGCCGCCTCGGCGTTGATCGTGCGCACCGCGGTCGCGGCGTCGGCCGGTGCGACGAAACTGCCCAGCCAGCCGTCGGCGTACCGGCCGATTCGCCGGTAGGCCGCCGGGGCGCGCCCGCCGAGCCAGATATCCAGCGGTCGCGCGGGGCGGGTGCCGACGCCTGTCCCGTGCACCGTGAAATAGTCGCCGTCGAAGGACACCTCGTCGGAGTCCAGAGCGGCACGCAAAAGCCGCAGCGATTCATCGAAGACCGCGCCGCGGCGGCCGGGGACCGGGAACAGGTCGCGTTCTTCCGGGCTCGCCGGCTGTAATCCGAATACCGGCAGCACCCGGCGTGGCGCGAGGGCGGCCAGCGACGTCAATTGTTTGGCGACCAGTACGGGATGGCGACCGGGCAGAATGGCGACCGAGGTGCCGACCTTCAGATGAGTGGTGCGCGAGAGCGCGAACGCCATCCCCACCACCGGATCCACGGCCGGCGACCGGATGAGTTCGGAGAACCAGAGCGAATCCACGCCCGCACTCTCCAGCCGGTCCACGAGGGCCGGTAGCTCCGCGGTCGGGGTGGTGGAGCCCGTGCCGACGCCGAATCGGATCTTCATATCGTCACTCCTGGTCCGCTGCCCTTCCGGCCACGATAGTCCGCGAGGGCGGGGAGGGTCCGCGACCGGCTCCGGGCGGTGCTGCCGGAGGGATGCGCGCGGGTCGGCGGGTCAGCCGCCGCCTCCGCCTCCACCGCAGCCTCCACCTCCGCCTCCACCCCCGCCCCCACAGCTGCTGCCTCCGCCGCAGCCGCCACCACCTCCGTCGGAACCACCGCTGCCGCCGTCGGAACCCCCGAAGAACCAGGGTGCCGACGCCGCACCGGAACCTCCCGACCGCAGGCCCCTGCGTCCGCGGCGCTTCCCGGTCTGCCGATTGCGGCGATCCGTGACGAAGAAAGTGACGATGCCGATCACCGCCACCAGCGCCAGGATCCAGCTGAAAATCTCCATAACCCACGGTAGCGGCGAAAATCGCTGACGTCAGTCCACTTTCGTGCTGATCGCGGCGCGGTCGGCGGACGCCGCCGACGTGGGCTCGGGCGAACAGTAGCCTGCTCTCATGCCGGAACCGCCACCCTTCAGTCCGACAGTGATGCTGCTGACGGTGGGCCGGGTCTGGGAGGCCGGGTTCGCCGAGGGGCTGAAACCGCTCGGACTGACCACTCGTAAGTACGGGCTGCTGGGGCATATCCGCGCGACTCCGGGCATCTCGTTCAGCGAACTCGCCCGGCGGTCCCGGATCACTGTGCAGAGCGCGCATACCGCCGTCGCGGGGTTCGTCGATGCCGGGTTCGTCGACGATACGACCGCGCACGCCGGGTCCGCCTCGACCCTGCGTGTCACCGCCGCGGGGGAGGAGCTGCTGGCCCGGGCCGCCGAGGTGGTGACCCGGCTGGATGCGGAGTTCGCGCCGCAGTATCCCGAGCTGACCGAGGCGCTGCGCGCCGTGATGACGCGAATGGCAGCGGGCGGTCCATAGCCTTCAGTTACTCTGAAGGTTATGGAATCCCTGTTGCAGGCCGCCCATGTCGTGGCGGGCCTCCTCTTCGTGGGCCCGGTGGCCGGAGTCACTTTCGCCGTGGTGCAGGGGCGCACCGCATCCTCGCGGCGCCGGCCACTCGCCGTTGTCACTGTGCGGGGGGAAGTTCGCAGCGCATGAAGTTCCGGCACTATCTCCATCGGCCACCGGCCATCACCGCCGCCGAGGCGATTCGCCTCGTGGCCGAAGGCGCGCTGGTCGTCGACGTCCGTCGTGAGTTCGAATGGAACCGGGTGCATATCCCGGGCGCGGTGCATATGCCGCTGGAAGTATTGCCCGACCGCTGCGTCGAATTGCCCGACGACCGGCTGCTCATCGCCTTCTGCACCGGCGGTCTCCGCTCCGCCGGTGCGGCGAATCTGCTGGTGGAGAATGGTTTCGATGCGGTGAATATGAGTCGCGGCCTGATCGAGTGGCGAGCCGCGGGCGGGTCGCTGACCGATCGGTGAGCGGCGGACCGGCGCCGTCGGTGCGGGGCGGGGTGCGGCACCGCCCGCACGGCTCAGGATTCGGCGTTCCGCTCGGCTTCGAGCAGTTGATTCACCTGGACCAGGACGTCGATCTGGGCTTCGTTGTAGAGGTCGTGGACCGCGACGGCAATGGTGTGTGCCGCGCGTTCGGCCCCCAGCGGCGAATCCTTGTGCTGTTCGCTCAGGGTGGGGTGGTCGGCGAGCAGGTCGCGGACATGTGGCGCCAGCTCCACGGCCAGTTCGGACCGGGTGCGTGCGTCGGTTTCCGGGGTGAGATCGTCGAAAGCGGCGAAGGTGGTCCGGTAGCTGTCGTCGGTCAACAGTTCCCGTAGCGCGCCGAGGCCGGTGGGACCGAGCACCCGGGTGAGGATCACGGTGTAATCGCGGTCGGCCGCGCTGAGTTCGGAGGCGACCGCGTCGATCTCGGGCGGAAGATCGGTGGCGGCGCCCTGCCGCAGGATCAGGGCGAGTTCCACCCGGATCCGCTGGAGACGCTCGATGGTCGCGGCGAGTTCGGCGTCCAATGTGCGCAATGCTTCCTCCGGATGTTCCTCGGCACCATCCATGGCGGCGATCTGTGAGAGCGGTATGCCCAGGTCCGCGAGCCGTTTGATACGAAGTACGCGAACCAGGTGGGTCGAGCTGTACTTCTTGTAGCCGTTGGAGCCCCGCTCGGGCTCTTCCAGCAGCCCGACCTCGTGGTAGTGCCGCACCGCTCGAACGGTGGTGCCGGCGAGTTCCGCGAGCTGACGAGTACTCCACGCCATAAACCAGTCACTCCTCGGGCGCCAGGGCCGCCGGCGCGGGCGCGCCGACTCGACCTCAGTCTCAACTGTGCCGCAAGGGCATGGTCAAGTACCGCGGTCAGAACAGGGTCGGCTCGCCGAAACCCGAGGTGTGCTCGATGGCCAGCAGTCGCTGTTTGGTGTCGATCCCGCCGGGCGCGGAGAAGCCGTGCAGTGCGTGATCGGCCGCCAGGACCCGGTGGCAGGGAATGATCAGCGGGATCGGGTTGCGGCCGAGGGCCTGGCCGGTGGCCTGGGCGGCGCCCGCAGCGCCGGCCCGTTCGGCGACCTCGCCGTAGCTGAGCGTATGGCCGGGGTCGATGGCCCGGGTGACGGCGTAGACCGCGAGCGGGAATCGGGGCACGCCCGTAAGGTCCAGGGGTATCCGGCGCAGATCGTCGAGATCGCCGTCGAGATGGGCTCGGATGCGGGCGATCGCCTCGGCGCGCGGGCCGTGGGCGGGCGCCGGGATCCGCCGGGCGCCGTCGAGAGCGGTCACAGTGGTGCCGGGGTCGTAACCGGGCAGTGCGAAACGGGCGACGGCGTCTGCCCGCCACCCGATCGCGCACCGGCCGATGGCGGTGTCGAAATCCGTCGCGTCCAGGTGGGCGACCGCGCTGTCGGGCATACCGACAGTGTGCGCCGGCCCACCGACAACGCGTATCGGCGGATCGGATGCACCGGACCCGTGACGTGGCGCGGCTGTTGTCATACTGTCAATACGTCCCGCGGGCGGCCGCGGGTGGACACTGGATCGACGACGAACCGAGGTAGGCGTGACTACACCATCCACCGCCAAGCAGGGCCCGCTCGCGGGCATTCGCGTGATCGAACTGGCCGGGATCGGCCCGGGGCCGCATGCCGCATTGCTGCTCGCCGACCTCGGCGCCGATGTGGTGCGGATTCAGCGTGCCGGGCAGCTGCCCGGTGGCGCCGACCGTCCCACCCTGCGTGGCCGCAAGGTCGTGGAGGCGAACCTGAAGGACCCGGCCGATATCGAACGGGTGCTCGGCCTGGTGGAGAAGGCCGATGTGCTGCTCGAAGGGTTCCGGCCCGGCGTCACCGAGCGGATGGGCCTGGGGCCGGACGTCGCCCTGGAACGCAACCCGCGGCTGGTCTACGGCCGGATGACGGGCTGGGGTCAGTACGGGCCGCTGTCGGATCGGGCCGGCCACGACATCAACTACATCAGCCTCACCGGCATCCTGCACGCGATCGGGCGCAAGGGCGAGCGCCCGGTCCCGCCGCTGAACATGGTCGGTGATTTCGGCGGCGGTTCGATGTTCCTGGTCTTCGGCGTCCTGGCCGCCCTGGTGGAACGTCAGAGCTCCGGGAAAGGGCAGGTCATCGACTCCGCGATGATCGACGGCACGCTGGCGCTCTCGCAGATGATCTGGGCATTCCGCGGTATGGGCTCGTGGAGTTCGGAACGCGGCACGAACCTGCTCGACACCGGGATGGCGTTCTACGACACCTACGAGACCTCCGACGGTAAGTACATGGCCGTCGGCGCGATCGAACCGCAGTTCTACGCCCAGCTGCTGGCCGGGCTGGAACTCGACCCGGCGGACCTGCCGATGCAGATCGACCCCGCCGGGCAGGACACCCTGAAGAAACTCTTCACGGAGAAGTTCCGCAGCCGGACCCGCGACGAATGGACCGAGGTCTTCGCCGGTACCGACGCCTGCGTCACCCCGGTGCTCACCTTCGAGGAAGCGAGCGAGAACGAGCATATCGCCGCCCGTGAATCGCTGATCGAGCTGGAGAACGTCACCCAGCACGCCCCGGCTCCGCGCTTCTCCCGCACCCCGGCGGCCGTCCCGTCCCCGCCGCCGACCGCGGCGACCCCGATCGAGACGGTCTGGGCCGACTGATATCGATTCCGGTGACCGGCCCGGCGACGGCCCGGTCACCGGAAGAAGCGGCCCGCGCTCAGAACAAGGTTGTGGGCCGCATGTAGTTCGCGAGGTCGATCAGCGCGTACCGGTGGCGCCGATCGGGGGCCGATCGGGCCAGTGCGCGCAAACCCTTCTCGGTGCCGTCGCGTAGCGCGTGCTCGGTGAACGCGACTCCCATGAGCGGGGGCCGCGGCCGCCCCGGGGTGTTGCCCGCGCGCAGCCAGGCCAGCGCGCTGCCCAGGACCAGCAACCGCAATTGCGGTGCCCGCCGTTCGCCCGCGGGCAGTTCCTCCACCCGGACCCCGGCCCGGCGCAGGGCCGTCTCCGGAAGCCGGTCCACCGGCGCGCTGGTGAGCAGCGCCAGGACGGCGGTCATCCGGGCGGTGGTGAAATAGCGTGAGGAAGCGGGTACCTCGTCGAGCGCGGTGATGGCCTCGGCGTGCCGGCCGGTCGCGGTGAGCAGCCGGGCCAGGCCGAAGGCCGCGCTCACCAGTCCGTGATCGGTGCGCCAGGCGGTGGCGTAGAAGTTCTCCGCGAAATCGCGCCAGGCCCGGGTCTCATCCGGATCCCAGTGCTGCAGGACGAGTTCGGCGGTGGCGGCGAGCGCGAGTTTCGGGGCGGGCTCCCCGGGCAGGATGCGCAGGACCGCGTCGAACGCCGAATACGCCTTCTCGTAGTCCTGCTCGCGCAGGCCCGCGATACCGGTGTACCAATCCAGCCGCCAGTCCCGGCGGTCGGTCCGCGGTATCGCCTCGAGCAGTTCGTTCGCCTCACCGGCCCGGTCGAGATCCAGCAGTATCCGGGCCTCCGCCAGCCGTAACTCGAACTCCAGGTGCTCCGGCGCGGCCGTGGGATCCGCGGCGAGTTGTTCGCGCGCCTCGTTCAGCGCGGCGAGTGCGCGGTCCGGATCGGCCTGCATCGTCTCGGTCAACCCGGCAGCGGCCGGATCCGCCGGGGGCGGCAGCGGCAGCGGCAGCGCCGCGGCGACGGTGGCGGCCGACAGGCGGGTATCGCGTGCGAGGCCGTCGGTATACGCGTCGGTCTGGCCGATCCACTCCTCGGTGCCGAACGCGGAACGCTGTTTGCCGAATACCGCCGACCGGTGCGGATGCTCGGCCCCGGTGTCCAGCGCGAGAATCTCGCGCAGCACCCCCGACAGCTGATCGGCCATCGCCCCGGCCGAGGCGAACCGGCGGTCGGGGTCGGCGTCGGTGGCGCACAGCAGCAGCCGGTGGAACGATTCGTAGCGGGCCAGGATCGGTTCCTGCTCCGGCACCGGCAGGCCGTCGCGATAGGCGCCGTGCTCGGTGGGGATGTTCAGGGTGAGCACGGCCAGCGTGCGCCCGACGGTATAGATGTCGGAGGCCACCGTCGGGCCGGTGCGCGCGATTTCCGGTGCCTGGAAACCCCTGGTCCCGTAGAGATTCCCGTAGGCGTCGATCGGGGCGACGGCACCCAGGTCGAGCAGTTTCACCTGATCCTCGGTGACCATGATGTTGTCGGGTTTGAGGTCGTTGTAGGTGAGCCCGGTGGCGTGCAGGTAGTCCAGGGCGGGGAGTACTTCGAGGATGTAGGCGATGGCCTGGGCCACCGGGATCCGCTCGGGGCGCGGGCGGTCGTCGAGCATGCCGCGCAGCGACCGGCCGCCCACGTACTCCATGACGATGAACCCGATCGGCTCGCCCCGATGCGGCCGGTGCTCGACGAAGTTGTGGATCTTCACGATGCCGGGATGTGCCACTTCGGCGAGGAATTCACGTTCGGCGACGGCCACCGCCTGCGCCTCGATATCGTCGGCGTGCAGCAGTCCTTTGAGCACGACCCAGCGATCGCTGACATTGCGATCGACGGCCAGGTAGATCCAGCCGAGCCCGCCGTGCGCCAGGCAGCCTTGGACCTCGTACTGTCCGGCGACCATATCGCCCGGTGCCAGGCTGGGCCGGAAATCATAGGACGCACCGCAACCGGCGCAGGTACCGCGGGTGGTGGCCGGGCCGCCCGCCGACGCCCGGCCCACCGGTTTCCCGCAGCGCCAGCAGAAACGCTTCCCCTCCGCCACGACCGGGTCGGCCAGCACCGCGCCGGCCGGGTCGGCGGGCGCCACGGGCGGGATCTCCACCAGCCCGGCGACCAGCGTGCGCACGGTCGGCCGGGACCGGACGGTACGGCTGCTGCGACCGGTGCGCATCTGCGCGCCGCTGCCCCGCCCCGAACCGGCTACCGAATCCCGGTGCGGATCCGCGGCGCCGGTGGCCGCGGTACCGAGGAACGCGGCCGTCCCGGTGACGGCGGCGGTGCCGGGAGTTATCGAGGTCCCCACCATGGCGGCCTCGGTCGCGGCGACGTCTTCCGGTTCCGTGGCCCCGGTGCGAAGCCGGTCGGCCTCGACCGCACGGGTCGGGGGCGGCTCCGGAACGTCTCCGGAGCCGGCCGGGATACCGGACTCGTCGGTCACCACGGGGAATCAGTCCCGATAGGCCGGTGGCGGGGGTCCGGGTGAGGGTCCGAGGACCGCGAGCCATTGGTTGTAGAGCCGGTTCCAGGTGCCGTCGGCGCGGATCCGGTCGAGCGTGCCGTTGACGAAGCGCACCAGATCCTCGTCGCCCTTGGGGATACCGATCCCGTAGGGCTCCTCGCTGATACTCGGACCCACCAATTCGGTATGCGGGTCCTGTTCGGCCAGCCCGGCCAGGATCGAGTCGTCGGTGCTGACCGCGTCCACCTGCCGCTGCTGCAGTACCACCAGGCAGTCCGCCCAGGTGGGCACCGTGAGGATCGAGGCCTCGGGCTGGATACGGTTGATGTGCTCCAGCGAGGTGGTACCCCGGATCGTGCACACCCGTTTGTGCGCCAGATCTTTCAGGCTCTTGATCCCGGAATTGCGGACCGCCAGGACCCGCTGGTGCGCCTGCAGGTAGACGGTGGAGAAGGAGACCCGTTCCAGCCGGGCGCAGTTCACGGTCATGGTTTTGACGACCATATCGACGCGGCGGTCCACCAGCGCCGCCTCGCGCTCTTCCGAACCCAGGCTGCGGTATTCGATCCGGTCCGGGTCGCCGAACAGGTCGCGGGCGACCTCGCGGGCGATATCGGCGTCGAAGCCGACGATGACACCGCTGTTGGGGTCCCGGAAGCTGAACAGATTGCTTCCGGTGTCCAGCCCCACCACCAGGCGCCCGCGGGCGCGGATACGGTCCAGTACCGGACCGGTCGCTCCGGGGCCGGTGGGGCGCAGGCTCGCGGTGGGATCACCGCACGCGGGGTCGTCGGGGACGCGGACCGTGGTGTCGGCGGGAATCGCGGTCGCCTGGGCGGGCAACGGGGGGCGGGCGTAGTCGCCGTGCGGGGTCGCGCTGCGCGGTCCCGGGCCGGCCGCGCAGCCGGCGAGCAACAGGGCGGTGCAGACCATCCCGGCGCGCGTCGGCCAGGAATGGCGGAGTGCCTTACGCGCAGCTCTCATCGATACTCCCGCAGTCGTGGCCAGATGCCGAACGCTGTGTACGCCGCAGCCGCGATACCCAGTATGACCGCGCCGGGCGCCAGATAGTCGAGTACCCGCGCGCTGTGGAAAATATTGTCACGCAGCGTGTCCCGGGTATCGGAAATTCCGGCGCCGAGTGCGGTGTCCAGCGCATCCACATGGACGGTGGCGTTCTCGGCGCCCGGTCCGGTGGCGATGGTGGCGGCGCGGGCGAATTCCCCGCGATTGAGTGCGTCGTTCATCCGCTCGTGGGCGGCCAGCCAGTGCAGGAGTGCGGCGCGGGCCGCGCTGGTGGCCGAATCCGAATGACCGGAGAGCAGTTCGTTCAGGCGGGTGATATTGGCGTCGAAGGCGTGGTCGTAATCGCCGGTGGTGTCCCGGCGTACCAGTTTCAGGGTTTCCGCGGAGCGCGCCTGCTGGGCGAGAATCCGGCTTTCGGTGAGCCGGGCGGCGGGGACGGTGCCGTCGGATCTGCCGCTGGACATGGACATCGCCGAGACCGAACCGGCGATCACGGTCCACAGCAGCAGGATCAGGACCGCGCCCGAGGCCAGCAACATTCCGGGGTTGAGGGTGCGATGCCAGCCCCGGGCCAGCAGTCGCTGCCCCCAGACCAGCGCGGCCAAGGCGACCAGCAACAGGACGATCGCCGGCCACGGCGGCCGGACATGACGGTCCTGCGCGGAGTCGACGGCGTCCGCGCGGCGCACGTAGAGCTGTTCGGCGATCGGCAGCAGCACGGTCTGCATCTGATGCGAAGCCTCGCTCATATAGGCCGCGCCCACCGGATGCCCGGCCCGGTTGTTCGCTCGCGCGGTCTCCACCAGCCCCGAATACACCGGCAGTCCGGAACCGATACCGATCCGCTGCTCGTCGTCCTGCGTCCCGTCGCCGGACAGGGTCACCAGTTCGGCGCCCGCCTCGCCGAGAGCCTGGCTGTACCGGTCCCGGACCTGCTGCGGTTCCAGCCCGCCGGAGATGAACGCGGTCGCCGCCGCGGCGTCGGCCACCGAGAGGGACGTGTAGAGCCGGTGTGCGGCATGGGCGTCCGGTTCGGTACCCGCGAGCAGGATATCGAGATCTCGCTGCCGGTCGTGCACGGTCGCGGCGGTGAGCGCGCCCGAACCCAGGCACATCAGCACCACCAGTAGCCCGATACCGATCAGCCGTCCCGGCGACGACTGCGCGAACAGCCGTAAACGGGCCGGGTTCAGCCGGTTCCAGGCCCATTGCACCCCGGGGCGGAAACTGTTCGCCGGCCCGGTCGCGGGCGCCGGGTCCGCGTGGGCCGGGTCGGGTTCGGAAACCGCCCGATCCACCGCCAACGGCGTCATGTCCACCCTCCAACTCTGGGCGCCGGATGCGCTGTATCACTCGGCGGTGCGCACGGGTTCTCGTTCACACCGCAGCCATGAGCGTATTAGGTATTGTCCACGTCCGCGCTATGACGCCCATACCGATCATTCCCGTATGCGGGTACGGCAGGATGGAGGGGGGACGGTCGACGAGGGCGGTGTGAGATGCGTGGTGATGGAGACGGGTGGGCTGTGAGCCCGGGCGGTGTGCGCCACTGGGGCCGCTTCGGTGCGGCCGGGCTGCTGCTGCGTGCCCCGCTCACCACCGGCGGCGCGGCCGTATTACTGCAGCACCGGGCGCTGTGGAGCCATGAGGGCGGGACCTGGGCGTTACCCGGGGGCGCCCGCGACAGCGACGAGACGGCGGTGCACGCGGCGGTCCGGGAGGCCGATGAGGAGGCCGGGATCAAGGCCGCCGATATCGCGGTCCGCGCCGAACGGGTCACCGCCACCGCGCCCAGCGGCTGGACCTACACCACCGTGATCGCCGATGCCGGCAAACCGCTGCCCGTCCGCCCGAATATGGAAAGTGTGGAACTGGCCTGGGTCCCCGAGGACGAGGTGGATGATCGGCCACTGCACGCCGGTTTCGCCGACGCGTGGCCGGCATTGCGCGCCACGTTCGCCCATCTCGATCCGGCCGAATGCGACGAAGCCGACGCCGCGGGCCTGGTGGCCGGCCTGCCGCGCACGATCGATCTGGGCGTGGAGTTCGTCTGGCTGCACGCCGACCCCGGCGGGCCCGGTGAGCGGGCGGTACTGCTCGATCCTCCGTATCCGCCCGAACCGGCGGACGAGGGCGAGTCGGCGGTGACGGCGGTCGCGGTGACCGCCGATGGTGATCCGGGCGCAGACCTCGGCGCGACGGCTGCCGGGTCCGCGCGCGTACTGGGTATCCCGCGTGACCGGGTACTGGATCCGGAGACCTGATATGGACTCCGGTGCCGGTCGGCGGCCCTATGTGCTGCTGTCGGTCGCGGTGAGTGTCGACGGGTATCTCGACGATACGTCCGACGAACGCCTGCTGCTGTCCGGTGATGCCGACTTCGACCGCGTCGACGGGTTACGGGCCTGGGCGGACGCGATACTCGTCGGCGCCGAGACCGTACGGCGCGACAACCCCCGCCTGATCGTGAAAGACGAGCACCGTCGCCGGGAACGCCTCGCCGCCGGTAGACCGGCGTATCCGCGCAAGGTCACCGTGACCGCGAGCGGCGATCTGGATCCGGCCGCCCGGCTCTGGGGGCCCGGGACGGCGGAGCATCCGCCGCTGGTCTACACGACCGAGGCGGGGGCGCGCCGGCTCGCCGGGCGGCTCAGCGAACCCGCCGATGTCGTCGCACTCGGTGACGATGTCGAATTCGGTGCCCTGCTCGACGATCTCGGTGGCCGCGGAATCGGCCGGCTGATGGTCGAGGGGGGCGGCCGTATCCATACCGCGTTCCTGGCCGGCGGCCTGGCCGACGAATTGAGTCTCGCCGTCGGCCCGGCCCTGGTCGGCGACGCGGACGCGCCGCGGTTCCTGCATCCCGCCCGGTTTCCGGGCGGCGCCGGCCATCGTATGGATCTGCTCGAGGTCTCCCGGGCCGGGGATGTGGCGGTCCTGCGGTATCGGCCTCGGCCGCCCCTATGAGTCCAGGAGGTCCGATGCCCGAACCCGAACACCACCGCTGGATGCTGCGGGCGATCGAGCTGGCGCGCCGGAGTCCGGTGGCCCCGGGAGCGTTCTCGGTGGGCGCGGTGATCGTTGCCGACGGGGCGGAGATCGCCACCGGCTACTCCCGCGAAACCGATCCCAAGGAGCACGCCGAGGAGGCCGCGCTGGCGAAACTGGACCCGGCCGACCCACGGCTGCGGAGCGCCACCCTCTACAGCACGCTGGAGCCGTGTTCGGAGCGGGCGACCAAGAGTCGTCTGCCCTGCACCGACCGGGTGCTGGCGGCCGGGATCCCGACCGTCGTGATCGCCTGGCGCGAACCCGCGACCTTCGTCGAGAACTGCGTGGGCGTGGAGAGACTGGAGAAGCACGGGGTGCGGGTGGTGGAACTACCGGACCTGGCCGAGGCGGCGATGGCGATGAATCGTCATCTCGACCTCTCCTGACCGAAACGCGCCGGGGCGGCCGGAGCCGTTCGGCTCGCGCCCCCGATCAGAAGAAGGACTCCGGCGACGGCGGGTTCAGCGCGGTGACGGTGGCGCTGCGGCCGCTGCCCCAGGTGACGGTGCCGCCCAGCTCTTCCACAAGCCGGCCGCTGCATCGGGTGGGCCTCACCGTGAGTGTGGCGGCGTTGGCGAGCATCCTGCTGTCGCCGTCCACGGTCATCTTCACCGTCAGTTCGGCGGTGCTCGAATCGATATTCCAGGTACCCCGGTAGCCCTGGGTCCGGACACCTCGCGCCGCCAGGACGACGGGGAACGCGGCCATCCGGTTCGGGAGGAGCCGGAAGGCTTCCGGCGACGGATAGTCGCGGTCGTCGCCGGGGTAGCCGACGCTCAGCGGGAGACCGCCGCTGTAGGACTGCAGGCTGGCACCGCAGTCCGGCTCGGCGTGCGCCGGGACTCCGGCACCGGCGGCCGCGGTGGTTCCGGCAGCCAGCAGGACCGTGCACATCACACGACGAAACAACTCGTGCCCCTCTCGGAAGACTGATCGAAAATTGCTATGAGTTGCGCAACCTGTCTTCGGAGCCGTCGGCCATCCGGATCGGCCGTACCGGGCTCTTCCTGCGGAAATGGTCAGTTATCGGCGGTCCCCGCGCCGAGCCGGCCGCAGAGGATCTGCGGGCCGGTACTCGCCCCGGCGGCCGGATAACCCGACTCGGCGGTCGGCCGTGTTACTCGAATCCGTTGGTACGCCCACGATCGTGACACCGATCGCGGATCTCGTGCCGACCGGCCGAAACCGGTCCGGCCGAGGACGGGCAGGCGGGCGGGCGCGTTCACCGGTCCCGGGTAGTCTGCAGGCAACAGTCGACGAGGACGTGCGCCGCCGTGGCCTCCCGGCGCAGTGGAATCTCTGCAGAGATCGGTGAAAATATGACGGCCCGTGCCGCCGAACGTCTCCCTACCGTCGAACCCCCGCAGCTCCCGCCCTCCGAGCCATCCGTGCGTACCAAACCGCGCAGCGACTATTCGGTGCTGCTGCGCCGGGTGCGCGACGCGGGCCTGCTGGACCGGCGGCCCGGCTACTACGTCTGGAAGGGCGCGGCCGCCACGCTCGCACTGCTGGCCGGCTGGGCGGCGGTCGTGGTGATCGGCGATTCGTGGTGGGTGCTGGCCGCCGCGGTGTTCCTGGCCGCCGTATTTCCCCAGTTCGCCTTTCTCGGCCACGATGCCGGGCACCGGCAGATCTCCGGCGACCGCCGCCGCGACCACCTGCTCGGACTGTTCTTCGGCAACCTCGCGATCGGGGTGAGCATCGGCTGGTGGACGAGCAACCACAACCGCCACCACGCCCATCCCAATACCGAGGACGCCGACCCGGACATCATGGGTGTGCTGGCGCATTCGAGTGCGCGGGCCCGCGCGGGCCGCGGTATCCGGCGCCTGATCTTCCGGTATCAGGGGTGGCTCTTCTTCCCGATGCTGCTGCTCGAGGGCTGGAGTCTGCACGGCGCGAGCGTCAAGGCGATCGTCCGCCGCGATATCGGAAGCCGTGTGGTGGAGTCGGCGACGCTCTTCGCCCACGCCGCCGGATACCTCGCCGTGGTGTTCACCGTGCTCTCGCCCGGGAAGGCGATCGTGTTCATCTTGCTGCAGCAGGGGTTGTTCGGGCTCTACATGGGCGTCACCTTCGCGCCGAACCACAAGGGAATGACCGTGTTCCCGGCGGGTGACAACACCGATTACCTGCGGCGTCAGGTGCTCAGCTCCCGGAACGTGCGGGGCGGGCCGGTGGTCGATACCGCCTTCGGCGGGCTGAACTACCAGATCGAGCACCATCTCTTCCCGTCCATGCCGCGGCCGAATCTGCGCCGGGCCCAGCCGATGGTGGCGCAGTACTGCGCCGAGATCGGTGTCCCCTACTGCGAGACCGGTCTGGTCGCCTCCTACACCCGGTCGGTGGGGCATCTGAACACCGTCGGAAAGTCGCTGCGCGGCGTGCCCGCCGCCGGCTGATCGGTACGCCGGCAACGCAGAACCGCCGCGAAACCGGCCGGCTCGTGGCCGGTCCACGGCAGGCCTGGGCCGATCTGGGCTTGTCAACGCAGGCAGTCGGCCCCGAACAGCGCTTTCAGTTCGCCCATCAGCGCCGGCGAACCGGTGACCCGGAATCGCGGGTCGAGTCGCAGCAGCTGGGGCCCGCGAGCACCGAGCAGTTCGATCCGGACTTCGGTCGTGCCGGGGTGCCGTCGCAGGGACTCCCGCAGAGCTCGCACCGATTCAGGGGTGCAGGCGGCGGTGGTGACCGTGAGAATCAGCGGCGGTCCCGCGCCCGGCGCCGCCAGGTCCGGCACCGTGACCCGGTCGCCGAGCAGGGACCGGCGGCCGTCGCGCACGCTGACCTGCGCTTCGATCCGGACCACGGCGTCTTCGGTGAGTAGCCCGGCGGCCGGGGCGTAGGCGGTGGGGAAGAACAGGATCTCGGTCGCGGCCTCCAGATCCTCGAGCCGCACGATCGCCCACGGTTCGCCCTTCTTGGTGACTCGCCGGTCGACGCCCGCGATGATGCCGGCGGCGGTGATCCGGCGGCCGTGCGGCACGGCCCCGTCCCGTAGGGCGGCAACGGGTGTATCGCCCGGCGCGGCCAGAGCACCGGCCATACCGTCGAGCGGATGGCCGGAAACATAAAGTCCCAGCATCTCCCGCTCGAACCCGAGCCGCTGCCGGGGCTCCCATTCCTCCTGCGGCACCGGGATCTCGAACACCGATGCCCCGGAATCCGGGTCGCCGGTCTCGCCGGAGAACAGATCGAACTGCCCGCGGGCCGCGGCCTTCTTGGTGCTCAGCGCTGCGTCGACGGCCTCGGTGTGGATCAGGTGCAGACCCTTGCGCGGATGCCCCAGCGAATCGAACGCACCGGCTTTGACCAGCGATTCGACCACCTTCTTCGCGCAGGCCGTGGTCTCGACCCTGGCCAGGTAGTCGGAGAATCCGCGGAAAGCGCCCGCCCGGTCCCGGGCGCGCACCACGGCCTCCACCACCGGTTCTCCGATATTGCGCACGGCGCCGAGCCCGAACCGGATATCGGCGCCGATGCTGGTGAAGGTGGCCGCCGATTCGTTGACATCCGGCGGGAGTACGCGGATCCCGCGTTTGCGGCAGTCGGCCAGATACACCGCGGATTTGTCCTTGTCGTCGCCGACCGAGGTGAGCAGGGCGGCCATGAATTCGGCGGGGTGGTTGGCCTTGAGATAGGCCGTCCAGTACATCACCAGGCTGTATCCGGCGGCGTGGGATTTGTTGTACGCGTACCCGGCGAACGGCAGCACCGCCTCCCACAGCGCGGTTACCGCCTCGTCGCGATATCCGTTGGCGCGCATACCGTCGCGGAAGTTCTCGAATTCCATGGCCAGGACTTCCGGTTTCTTCTTGCCCATCGCGCGGCGCAGCAGGTCGGCCTGGCCGAGCGAGTATCCGGCGACCTGCTGCGCGATCTGCATGATCTGTTCCTGGTAGACGATCAGCGCATAGGTTTCGGCGAGAATCTCGCGCAGCGGTTCGTCGAGTTCGGGGTGGATCGGCCGCACGGCTTCCCGGCCGTTCTTGCGGTCGGCGTAGGCCCAGTGCGCGCCCACACCCATCGGACCCGGCCGGTACAGCGCGTTGGAGGCCACCAGATCGTTGAACTCGGTGGGTGCCATCCGCAGCAGCAGTTCCCGCATTCCCGCCGAATCCATCTGGAACACGCCGAGGTTGTCCCCGCGCGCGAGCATGGCGTAGGTCGCGGCGTCGTCGAGCGCGAGGGTGTCGAGATCGATCTCGATACCCCGGTTCTCGCGAATATTGTCGAGACAGTCGCCGATCACCGTGAGTGTGCGCAGGCCCAGGAAGTCCATTTTGAGCAGGCCGATCGACTCGCACGACGGATAGTCCCAGCCGGTGATGATCGCCCCGTCCTGGGGTCGTTTCCACAGCGGCACCACATCGAGCAGCGGTTCGCTGGACAGGATCACCGCGCACGCGTGCACACCGGCGCCGCGCACCATGCCCTCGAGTCCGACGGCGGTGTCGTAGATCCGGCGTATATCGGGGTCAGCGGCGATGAGCGCCCGCACCTCCGCCGCCTCCCCGTACCGTTCGTGACCCGGGTCGGTGATTCCGGCGACCGAGATGTCCTTGGCGGCCACGGCCGGCGGCAGCGCCTTGGTGATCCGGTCGGCGAGCGCGAAACCGGGCTGGCCGAACTGGACACGGGCGGCGTCCTTGAGGGCGGCCTTGGTTTTGATGGTGCCGAAGGTGATCACCTGGGCGACCTTGTCCGCGCCCCAGCGTTCGGTGGCGTAACGGATCATCTCGCCGCGGCGGCGGTCGTCGAAATCGATATCGATGTCGGGCGCCGACGGCCGCTCCGGATTGAGGAAACGTTCGAACAGCAATCCGTGTTCGATGGGATCGATATTGGTGATCGCCAGCGCGTAGGCGACCAGCGAACCGGCCGCCGACCCGCGGCCGGGGCCCACCCGGATACCCACTCGCCGCGCGTGCGCCACCAGATCGCCCACCACCAGGAAGTACGCGGGAAAACCCTTGTCGCGGATGATGTCCAGCTCGAAATCGGCGCGCGCGAGGTAGCCGCCCGGGACACCGCCGGGGCAGCGCCAGCGCAATCCGGCGGCCACCTCGTGCCTCAGCCAGCTGTCCTCGGAATGCCCCTCGGGCACCGGGAACACCGGCATCCGGTCACGGAATTCCCACACCTCGTCGTAGGGTTCGATGCGTTCGGACACCGCCAGCGTGGTGTCGCAGGCGCCGGGGACCTCGAGATCCCACAGCGCCCGCATCTCGGCGGGGGATTTCAGGTAGTAGCCGTCGCCGTCGAACCGGAAGCGCGCCGGATCGGACAGCGTCCGGCCGGTCTGCACGCACAGCATCGCCTCGTGCGCCGTGGCCTGCTGGCGCACCACATAGTGGCAGTCGTTGGTGGCCAGCGTTGCCAGCCCGACCTTTTCGCCGACGGCGAGCAGGTCCGCGCGGACCCGGCGCTCGATCGACAGACCGTGATCCATCACTTCGAGCAGGAAGTTCTCCGGGCCGAAGATATCGCGCCACCGGCCGGCCGCCGCGCAGGCGGCCTCGAACTGCCCCAGGCGCAACCGCGTCTGCACTTCACCCGACGGGCACCCCGTCGTGGCGAGGAGACCGTCCGCGTGTTCGGCGATCAGTTCGGCGTCCATCCGCGGCCATTTCCCGAGCTGCCCCTCGAACGAGGCCCGCGATGACAACCGGAACAGGTTGCGCAGGCCGGTGGCGTTGCGGGCGAACAGCGTCATATGCAGGTAGGCGCCGGAACCGGAGATATCGTCGGATTTCTGCGACGGATCGCCCCAGAACACCCGCTTACCCGAGAACCGGGATTCCGGAGCGATATAGGCCTCGATCCCGATGATCGGTTTCACCGGGGACTGCCGGGACCGCCGGAAGAACTCCGCCGCCCCGTACATATTGCCGTGATCGGTCATCCCCACCGCCGGCATGCCCAGCCGTTCGGCCTCGGTGAACAGCGGGTCCACCTTGGCCATACCGTCGAGCATCGAGTACTCGGTGTGGTTGTGCAGATGCACGAAAGACGCGTTGGTCATCGATACCCCGTGCCTCGATCCGTATACCGTCCGGTTGTCGGGTCCGGGCGGCGTATATGGTCGTTCGGGCTACATATGACCAGGAGAAACGCGGTCGGTCGAACAATCGGCATGCGTCGTTCGACAACCGATGGATGTAGGTGGAGGCAGGGTGACCGATCTCGATCTGGCGGCGGTGCGGGCCTTTGTCGCGGTGGTCGACGAGGGGCAGTTCGGGCTGGCCGCCGGTGTGCTCGGGATCAGTCAGCAGGCCGTGTCCAAGCGGATCGCGCGGTTGGAGGGACAACTCGGGATCGCGCTGTTCGACCGGATCCCCACCGGGGCGGAACCGACCGCGGCGGCGGTGCGGTTCCTCACCCACGCCCGGGCGCTGCTGGCCCTGGCCGACGAGGCGGTCGCCACCGCGAGCGCGCATCCCGGCCCGCTGCGGGTGGCGGTACTGGGGGAACGAGCGGCCGAGATGCGGGCGATGCGTTTCTATCTGGCCCGCGATCCCGGTGCCGATATCGAAATGGTGCTCTCCAACGCCTATGTGACCTCTCGCGATGCCCTGCTGAGCGGGCGCGCCGATATCGCGTTCGCCCGCGCCCACGGCGGCCCGCGTCCGTTACCCGCCCATATCGCCGCGCTCCCCGCGTATCTCGACGTGCTGCATCTGCTGGTCGGCCGGGATCACCCGTGGGCGGGCCGCGAGGCCGTCCCGCTCGCCGAACTGGCGGGTGAGACCGTCTGGGTGCCCGGGGCGGCGGTCCCGTCGGAATGGGCGGATTTCTACGACAGCCTGAGCCGCTTCAGTGGTGTCATCATCGACCGGACACCGCGCTCGGAACTCTTCCCCGACGCCGACCGGGGTCCCGCGCCGATCGAGGCGCTGCTGGACCATATCGCCGGGTCCGCCACGCTGTCGACGTTCAACGGCGACGGTTTCGAACTGCCCTGGCATCCGCATATCCGCCGGGTCCGGGTGGTCGATCCGACTCCGGCCTATCCGCACGCGCTGCTGTGGGACAAGACCGACCCCCATCCCGGACTGGCCGCACTGATCGCCCACTTCCGGGACGGTTACAACCGGGACGCGGCACGCGGCTGCTGGATGCCCGCCCCCGACCGTGCCCTGTTCGCGCGCTGAGCTGCCACCGGGTGGCGGTACCCGCCGCGGGCCGTGCCCTGGTCGGACTCTGTGCAGCCAGGGGTGGGTGGTACCCGCCTGCGGCTCGTACTCTGCGCGGCCGCAGTACGCGGGAACCGGATCAGGATGAACTGACCCGGTAGATCCGCAGATCCTCCGGCACCCCGCTCAGGGGCGCCGCGAAGAAGCTGCGCCGGTAGGGGCGGGCGCTGTGGCCGAGTTCGGCGAGGGTTTCGGGACCCAGTGCGGCCAGGGTGGATTCGGAGATCATCATGCGGCCGTTTCCGGCCGCTTCCATCACCCGTGCGGCGATGGTGACGTCCACACCCAGCCAGTCGCCGCCGATCTCGCGCGGCGATCCGGTGTGCAGCCCGATCCGCATCCGGGGCCGGTAGGTGCCCATGGTGATCTCCGCCAGATTGCGGCGGGCGGCGATCGCGGCTTCCACGGCGCGGTCGGCCGACGGGAACACCGCCATCACGCCGTCGCCCATTCGTTTGACCACGTGCCCGCCGCGTTCGGCGATGGGCGGTTCGATGGCCCGGGCGACCTTGCGCAGCAGGTTCAGGGTGGCCTCGTCGCCGGCGGTGAGCGACCACGACGAGAAGGACACCAGATCGGTGAACATCACCGTCATCTCCTCGGTGCCCTTACCGCGGCCGAGGCGTTCGAGCATCGCCTGCCAGACCTGCAGGGCACCGAAACCGATTTCGCGGGCGGCGCTGGGGTTGTCCCCGACCAGCCGGTCCGCGGCGCGGGCCACGGCGCGGGCGCCACCCGGACCGCTGACGGAGAGCGGATCGCCGAACGCGGGGTCGCCGGGGAGTTGTCTGCGTGCCCTGCGCAGCACCTCGATGACATCCGGGCGCTGGTTCGTGGCGTTCATGAACGCGGCGAGCGGGCCCACGAGGGGGCGGGGAACAACCCCGGGCGGGGTCTCGCCGTTCGTCTCCTCGACGGGAGCCAGTTCGATCTTGGTGCGGCGCGGCCGCGGGGTATGTGTGTGGCCTGCGCCCGGCGCGGCGGCGCTGTCGACCTCCGGCTCCGGTACGGCGCTGCCGGAGGGATTTTCGTTCACGCCCTGAGCGTATCTCAGGGGTTCGGACGCGGGGGGAATGCTGAGAATCGTCACCTGTCACCTCTCTATCGGAGGAGTGCGGCACGCCGTTGGGTCCGCCGATGGAAAACGTGTGGTGCCTGAACCGATCGTAGCGATGGTCGCACTGTGGGAGGTGAACTGGCGGTTACGGGAAAATCGCGTTCCCGATCCGGTGTCACCGTCACGACATCGATCAGCAGGACAAATGACCAGTTTTGTGATTACGACCACCGGCCCGGCGTATCGGCGCCGGGCCGGTGGTGCGAGCACCTCAGGGGCCGGGCAGTGGCCTCCGAGGCGCGGGGCGCGCGATCCTCCCGACAAGGTCGCGCTACCCACTACCCGAGCGGCGAGGGAAGCGGCTCGGGTGGTTTTCCGGTCAGGCGTCGCGCCGGTTGAGCACCAGGACCGCGATACCGGCGACCACCGCGACGAAGATGATGAAGTAGGCGAGGCTGCCCCAGGCACCCCAGTGCCAGTTCGCCGAGGTCATCGAGTCGTCCATCGTCGCGAAGCGGCTCGCGTTCTGGAACGGCAGGAACGCACCGATCTCCCGTCCCACCTTACCCAGTGCCCCGACCAGGGGTTCGATGATCAGCTGCCAGAGCACGATCAGTGATATGGCCGCGGCCGACTGCCGTACCAGCACGCCCACCGCGATGGCGAGCACCACATTGAGGAAGGCCAGGACCGGGATGGCGTAGAGCGCCCGCCAGTTGCCGTCGAGCAGCAGTGTCGATCCGGCATCGCCCGCAACGGCTTTCGCGACCGCGTAGGCGGCGAACGCGAGCACGGTGGTGAGCACGGCCGCGTAGATGCCGACCAGCCCCGCCTTGGCGCCGATCACCAGGGTGCGATTGGGAACGGCCTGGAAGGTCGTCCGGATGATGCCGAATCGGTATTCGCTGGTTACGGTCAGGGTCGCCATGATGGCCAGCACCATGACACCGAAACCGGTGATGCCCAGGAACGCGGTGTCGACGGTGAGTGCGGGCGCACCCGAAGCCTGCGGGTCATCGGCGGCGATCCGCCCGATGAACCCGAACAGTGCGGCGAAGCCGACGGCCAGCGCCACCACGATCACCGAGCACCACCAGGGGGAACGGGTCGAGGTGAGTTTGATGCGTTCGGCGGCTATCACGCCCATTATTTGGTACCTCCGACGGTCTGGGCCGGACTCTGCGGTGTGGGGATCGCGGCGGCCTCGGCCGCGAGCGCGGCCGCATCGGCCTGGGGGCCGATTTCCCCGTGATACTGGACATCGCCCCCGGTCATGCGCATGAACGCCTCCTCCAGCGAGCCGCGCTGCGGGGCGAGTTCGTGGAGGGTGATGTTGTGCTCACCGGCCAGGGTGCCGACCGCGTCGCTGGTGACACCGTTGACCACCAGGGCCGCGCCGTCGGCGTTGCCGTCGTTCTGCTTGACCGTCATCCCGTTGGAGGTGAGCAGGCTGCGCAGCTCGTCGAGCTGCGGGCTGCGGACCCGAACCGACGATTCGGACGCGCGTTCGATGAATTCGGAGGTGGTGGAATCGGAGATGAGCCGTCCCCGGCCGATCACCACCAGATGGTCGGCGGTCTGCGACATCTCCGAGAGCAGATGGCTCGACACCAGCACCGTGCGGCCCTCGGCGGCCAGGCGCTGCATGAACCGGCGGATCCACAGGATGCCCTCGGGGTCCAAGCCGTTGACCGGTTCGTCGAACAGCAGCACCTTCGGGTCGCCCAGCAGCGCGCCCGCCAGACCCAGCCGCTGTGACATGCCGAGGGAGAACCCGCCGGCCGATTTCCCGGCGACCTCGGACAGGCCGACCAGGCGCAGCACCTCCTCGACCCGCGATTTGGGCAGATTGTTGGAGGCCGCCATCCACTCCAGGTGGGCGCGTGCCGAACGATTGGGATGCACCCATTTGGCGTCGAGCAGCGCGCCGACCTCACGCAGCGGATGGCGCAACCGGCCGTAGGGCTGCCCGTTGATCAGGGCGGTGCCCGCAGTCGGCCGGTCCAGGCCGAGAATCATTCGCATGGTGGTGGACTTACCGGCGCCGTTGGGTCCCAGGAACCCGGTGACCTGGCCGGGTCGCACGGTGAAGGTCAGATCCTGGACGGCGACGGTTTGCCCGTAGTGCTTGGTCAAGCCCCGGACTTCGATCATGCCGACCAGCATGCCCTATGGCGGGCTCGCCCGCGTCGCCCGTTGGTCGTGACCCGCCGTCATCCTGGAGGATGACCCGCCCCCGGGTGACCCACTCCCGCGCGTCGGGGTTCACCCCCGTCCGGCGGGCCTACCGGCCCGGGGAGGACGCCTGGGCCCAGAATCGTTTGGGTATCCGCCCGGCCTCGCGCGCGCGATGCCCGGCCCGCACCGCGTCGGCCATGGCGGCGGCCATGAGCGCGGGCTGTTTGGCCCGGGTGACGGCGGTGGCCAGCAGGACGGCCGAGCAGCCGAGTTCCATGGCGAGCGCGGCATCGCTGGCGGTGCCGATACCGGCGTCCAGGATCACCGGCACCTGTGCGCGGCTCACGATCATCTCGATATTGTGCGGGTTCCCGATGCCCAGGCCGGTGCCGATCGGCGAGCCCAGCGGCATCACCGCCGCGCAGCCGGTGTCCTCGAGCCGTTTGGCCAGGGCCGGATCGTCGTTGGTGTAGGGCAATACGGTGAAACCGGCGTCGACCAGCTGTTCCGCGGCATCGACGAGTTCGATCGGATCGGGTAGCAGGGTGCGTTCGTCGGCGACGACCTCGAGTTTGACCCAGGTGGTGTCGAGGGCCTCGGCCGCCAGCTGCGCCGTGAGCACCGCCTCGGCCGCCGTCCGGCAGCCCGCGGTGTTCGGCAGCGGTGCGATATCGAGCCGCTTCAGCAGATCGAGGACGCCGGTGCCGCCGGCGGCGTCGACCCGGCGCATGGCGACGGTGGTCAGTTCCGTCCCGGAGGCCAGCAGGGCCTCCTCCAGCACGGTCAGGTTCTCCGCGCCGCCGGTGCCCATGATGAGCCGGGAACCGAAGGTGCGGTCGGCGATGCGCAGCGGTTCGTCAGCCACCTTGGACCGCCGTGAGCACATCGATCTCCCAGCCGCGTCCCACCGGCTCATCCCAGCGAGATTTCGGGAATACCGCGCCGTTGACCGCCAGCGCAACTCCCCGGCACGGCAGTTCCAGCCGTTCCAGCAGTTCACGCACGCTGAGCGGGGCACCGAATTCGTGCTCGGTGCCGTTCACCGTGACGCCGATGGGCACGGATGCGGATGACAGTGTCATCGACTTCCTCCTGAGGGTGTGGATAGCGCGAACCGGTGCGGATCCGCCGCCGCGACCTCGGGCAGCGGGTGCCCGCCGAGTTCTGCCAGTACCGCTTCGGCGGTGAGCGCACTGGTCAGCATGCCATTGCGGCCGTGCCCGGTGGCGGCGATCACGCGATCGGACAGGCGGCCGAGCAACGGCAGGTTGTCCGGGGTCGCGGGCCGGGATCCGGCGCTCGCCTCGGCCAGTTCGTATTCACCGATACCGGGTATCAGCGTTTCGGCGTCGGCGATCAGATCGCGGACCCCGGCGACGGTGACCGTGGTGTCGAAACCGGCCTCGTACTGGGTCGCGCCGAGGACGACACCGTCGTCACGGGGCACGAAGTAGATCGGCCGGCCGTGGACCCGCCCGCGCACGACCCGGGCCGGCGGCGGCTGGGCGCCCGGCCGGTGCCGCAACCGCAGGATCTCCCCCTTGAGCGGCCGCACCGCCAGCCCCGGCCACAGCCGCGCCGAGGCCGCGCCGGCGGCCAGCACGATCCGGTCCTGGGTGAGGCCGGTGAGGTCGCGGACCGGAGTGGGGTCCACCACCACCCCGGCCTCCGCGACCGCCTTGCGCAAGGCGGTGACCAGCCGCCGGTTGTCGACGGCCGGTTCGGCGGTGGCGAGCAGTCCGGCACGGACGCCGCGGGCCAGCCCGGGCTCCAGCGCGCGCACCCCGGCCCGGTCCAGTATCCGCAGTTCGTGTCCGCGCTCGCCCACCCAGTCGGCGACGGTGCGCAGATCGGCGGCGTCGGCGGCGTCCTGGGCGACGGTCAGCGTTTCGGTGGCCACGAAGACATCCACACCGGTGACGGCCTCGAGCCGCCGGGCGAATCCGGGCCAGCTCGCCAGCGCGGCCGCGCCGAAGGCGAGCACCTCGTCCTCTCCCGGCCAGCCTTCCGAGAGCGGTGCCAGCATTCCCCCGGCCACCCACGACGCGCCGGAGCCCACGGCCGGATCGAACAGGGTTACCGGCAGGCCGGACTCCGCGGCCCGCCAGGCCACGGCCAGCCCGATGACGCCACCGCCCACGACGGCGACGGAGGGTTCGCGCACGGTCACCACGCCACCTCCTCCGGGACTGCTCGCGCACGATCTCGCCGGCGCGGCGCCGCCACCGGACCCGGGTCGTGCGCGCGGATGTTCGCACTGCAACGCTCTACCTCTTGCAACGTCTCCACGTTAGCGCGGTTACCGTGGCAGTTGTGCAACAGTCCTCCGCTCGCCGAACGCTGCCACCGCGTGACCGCCTCGCGACCGCCAGGCTCTACTTGTGCACCGACGCCCGACGTGAGAAAGGCGACCTCGCCGAGTTCGCGGACGCCGCGCTGGCCGGTGGTGTCGACATCATCCAGCTCCGGGACAAGGGCTCGCCGGGCGAGCAGCGGTTCGGCCCGCTCGAGGCGAAGGGCGAACTCGCCGCACTCGCCGAACTGAAGGCCGCCACCCGCCGGCACGGGGCGCTGCTGGCGGTCAACGATCGGGCCGATATCGCGCTGGCCGCCAATGCCGATGTGCTGCACCTGGGGCAACAGGATCTGCCCCCGTGGTACGCCCGGCGCATTCTGGGCGCCGACGTGGTGATCGGGCAGTCCACCCACGATCCGGAGCAGGCCCGGCTGGCCGCCGCCGACGAACATCTCGACTACTTCTGCACCGGCCCGGTCTGGGCGACCCCCACCAAACCCGGTCGCGACCCCGCGGGCCTGGACCTGGTCCGCAGTACCGCCACCGCGCACCCGGCCCGGCCGTGGTTCGCCATCGGCGGGATCGACGGCGCCACGCTGCCCGAGGTCATGGGCGCGGGCGCCGAACGCATCGTGGTGGTGCGCGCGATCACCGCCGCCACCGACCCCGAATCCGCCGCCCGCGAACTGAAGGCCGCACTGCTGGAGGCCTGACCGGCCTCTCGCCGCCGCCCGGGTTCCGCACCGGGGTCGAAGCGCTGCCCGTAGATCGGCCATGACACTCGTCATGGCCGATCGATGACACTCGTGCGAAGGATCCGCCGTGCTTTCGGGCGACGGTGGAGTCATGACATCGACAGTGACGAACGCGCCGGCCGCCGCGGCGCTCGCCGGGGCCGGCCCCGCGGCGATCGACTTGCGCGAGCTGCGCAAGAGTTTCCGCGCTCCGGACGGTGCCGAGATCCGGGCCGTCGACGGGCTGGATCTGGTGGTCGCCCCCGGGGAGATTGTGGCGTTTCTCGGCCCGAACGGCGCGGGTAAGTCCACCACCCTCGATATGGTGCTCGGCCTCACCGCGCCGGATGCCGGGGAGGCCCGGATATTCGGCGAATCGCCGGCGCGGGCGGTCGCGGCGGGCCGGGTCGCGGCAGTGCTGCAGTCCGGCGGGCTGCTGCCCGATCTCACCGTGACCGAGACCGTCGAACTGGTGGCGGCTCTGCATCCGCGGCCGCGCCCGGTCGCCGAGGTGCTGGAGCGGGCCGGGATCCTCGATATCGCCCGGCGCCGGGTGGGCAAATGCTCCGGCGGGCAGCAACAGCGGCTGCGGTTCGCGCTGGCGCTGCTGCCGGATCCCGATCTCATGGTGCTGGACGAACCGACTACCGGAATGGACGTCGAGGGCCGCCGGGAGTTCTGGAACGCCCTGCGCGCGGATTCCCGCCGCGGCCGCACGGTGGTCTTCGCGACCCACTACCTCGGCGAGGCCGATGCCTACGCCGACCGGATCGTGCTGGTGCGGGCGGGGAAGGTGGTTGCCGACGGTACCGCCGCCCAGATCAAGAATCTCGCCGCGGGCCGCACGGTCCGCGCGACCCTGCCCGGCGCAGACCCCGCCCGGCTGCTGTCGCTACCCGGTGTCGACGAGGTCGAACTGTCCGGCGACCGGGTCGTCGTGCACACCGTCGATTCCGACGCGCTGGCCCGCCACCTGCTCACCGCCACCGCGGCGACAGATCTGGAGATCTCCTCGCACAACCTCGAATCCGCGTTCCTGACCCTCACCACCGGAGACAACTGAGATGACCACCACCCCCGAATTCCTGCCCACCGGTAGCCGCCTGCCCCTCCGATTCCGGTCCGGTTTCCTGCGCATGGAATTGCGCCGCATGCTGCGCAACCGGCGCACCCTGCTGATCACCCTGCTGGTGCCGCCGCTGTTCTTCGCCCTGTTCGGCCTGCAATCCGATTTCCGCGCGGAGTCGTTCGGCTCGGGCAACGTCACCGGCTATGTGATGGTGTCGATGGCCGTGTACGGCGCGATGGTCGCCACCACCAGCGCCGGCGCCATGGTGGCGATCGAACGCGCGCAGGGCTGGAGTCGCCAGTTACGGCTGACCCCGCTGCGTCCCGCCGCCTATATCGCGACCAAGGTCGCGGTCGCGATGGTGCTCGCCGTCATCTCGGTGAGTGTGGTGTTCGCCGTCGGCGCGTTGTCCGGCGCCCGGCTCACCGCCGCCGCCTGGGTCGCCTGCTTCCTGCTGGCCTGGGGCTGCTCGTTCGTGTTCGCGGCCTTCGGGCTGTTCGTCGGGTACCTGCTCCCCTCCGAGAACGTGATGCAGGTGCTCGGCCCGGTGCTGGCCGCGCTGTCGTTCGGCGGCGGACTGTTCATACCTCTGCACGGCTGGATCGGGACCCTCTCGACGGTGATGCCCACCCACGGTGTCGCGACCCTGGTCCGGATGCCGTTCGGGGCGACCGGGGGTTCGGCGATCGCGGTGGCTGTCGTGAATATCGTCGCGTGGACCGCCGTCTTCGCCGGTGGCGCGGCGATGATGTTCCGTCGTGACACCGCCCGCTGAGCCGGTGGTCACGCCGGCTTCGGTACCGTCGGTCCTCGTGATCGACCACCGCAGGGGCCGTCCGCTCCCCGGTGGGGCGGGCGGCCCACGCGCGCTCCGGGACCGGTCGTGACCGCGCCTGCCGACCCCCCGCCCGGCGGGCGGATATCCGCCTTACTGGATCGGGTGGCCGGTTACAACGCGTCGGCCGCCGCCGGATCCCGCCGCAGCCGGTTCGGGGCGGTGCTGGCGGTGATCTGGCTCGGGTACCTGATCCCGCGGATCCTGCAGGACTGGCGGGAAGCCGACCAGCCGGCGGCGGCGGCCGAGACGGCGATTCTTCTCGGGTACGCGGTACTGATCGTCGCGGCGCTCACCGGAACCGCGCCGGTCAGCGCCGCCGAAGTGTCGCGGCCCGGAAACCGCCGGGTCTGGCCGGTGCTCGCGGGGATGGGTTTCTGTGTCGCCGCACTGGTGGCACTATTCGGAGCCACCGCGGTGCCCACTGCTCTCTACCTCGCGGTCGTCGCCGTGTTCCGGCTGACGCCCCGCGCGTCCGGCTGGATCTGCCTGGCCGTCTCGCTCGCGATCCTGCTGCCGCCGCCCGTCGTTCCCGGACCGGCCGATGTGCCCTGGTCGGTGGCCTTCGTGCCCGCGGTGATCTGGGTGCTCCGGCAGGTCGGGGTGCGGGGCGCGCGGCTCACCGAACTCGCCCGCCGGCAGCAGGCCGAACTGGCCGTCGCCGCCGAACGTGACCGGGTGGCCCGCGATGTGCACGATATCCTCGGCCATTCGCTCACCGTCATCACCGTGAAAACCGAACTCGCGCGCCGGCTTCTCGATATCGATATCGACCGGGCCCGAACCGAACTCGCCGACGTCGAGGACCTGGCCCGGGACGCGCTGTCCGGCGTCCGCGATACCGTGGGCGGCCTGCGCGAGGTGACGTTGCGCGGCGAACTGGCCAACGCGCGCAGTGCCCTGGCGGCCGCGGATATCGCGGCCGACCTGCCCGATCCGTCGCGGCTACCGCCGGGCGAGCACGAGTTGTTCGGCTGGGTGCTGCGCGAGTCGATCACGAATGTGGTCCGCCACAGCGCCGCCCGGCACTGCGCGGTGACCGTATCGCCGACGCGGATCGAGGTGGTGGACGACGGCCGCGGACTGGGCGCCGCCGCGGCCGGATCGGGTCTCACCGGCCTGCGGGAGCGGGCCGGGGCCGCGGGCGCGGTGCTGACCGTATCGGAACCGGCCGGAGGAGGCGTCCGTGTTGTCGTCGCGATATCCGGATGATGAGTCGCGGGAAAGGGGCCGGAGATGATCCGCCTGCTGCTGGCCGATGACCAGGCGCTGGTCCGCGGCGCGCTCGCCGCGCTGCTCGGCCTGGAATCAGACCTCGAGGTCGTCGCCGAGGTGGGGCGGGGCGACGAAGTACTCGACGCGGTCGCGCGCACGGGTCCGGATGTGGTGCTGCTCGATGTGGAGATGCCCGGTCCGGACGGTATCGAGGTCGCGGGGGGAACTGCGCGCGAAGCACCCCGGCGTGCGCGTTCTCATGGTGACGACGTTCGGCCGCCCCGGCTATCTGCGCCGGGCGATCGACGCGGGCGCGAGTGGTTTCGTGGTCAAGGACACCCCGGCGCGCGAACTGGCCGATGCGGTGCGGCGGGTGCATATGGGGTTGCGGGTGGTGGATCCGGCGCTGGCCACCGAAACCCTCACCGCGGGCACCTCCCCGCTGACGGCCCGGGAGCGCGAGGTGCTGGCCGCGGCCGCGGACGGGGCGACGGCGGCGGTGATCGCCGGCCGCCTGCATCTGTCGGAGGGCACCGTACGCAACCACCTGTCCGCGGCCATCGGGAAGACATCCACCAGGACCCGCGCGGAGGCGGTCCGGGCCGCCGAAAGAATGGGCTGGCTCTGACTCCCGTGCGTCGTCGCGGGCGGTGGATGGTTCAGGCGCGCACCTGGTCGTGGCTGTCGATGAAGTCCAGGAAGCGCGGGATCACCTGCTCCGGGTTCGCCCAGAGCAGATCGTGGCCCACGCCCGGATAGACCTCTATCTCCGCCGCGGGTATGAACTTCCGGATTCGCGCGCTCCCGGCAGCGGGGTCGCTGACGACCGTCTCGGCCCCGTACAGCACCAGCAGCGGCGCGGTCAGGGCGGTCATCTGTTCATCGGTGAGCATGCGGTCCCACGGCATCCCGGGCCGGAATTTCGCCGCCGCCGCGGCCATCGCGAGTTCCTCGGTATCGAGTTCGGAGCGGGGTGTCAGCCACTGGTTGAACTTCCGCATGCGTTCCGGAGTCGCCCGCATACCGAGAAGCACGAACTTGAACAGCAGACCCGGGCTCGGTTTGGTGAAGGTGGCGCCGCCCGGTTCGAACATGGTGATACTCGCCAGGCGCTCGCTGTGATGCACCCCGACCATGCCCGCCAGCCAGGTACCCAGTGAGTTCCCGGCCAGATGAACCCGGTCCACGCCGAGCCCGTCGAGTACCTCCACCGCCCATTGCGCGATATCGGCGCCGTCGCGAAGCGGCGCGGTCTGTACGCAGCGGCCCGGCCACCCCATGACATCCGGGGTGTAGACCACGTGGTCGCGGGCGAAATCCTCGATGAACCGGTGCCATACGGTCCCGTTTCCCGCGATGCCCGGTAGGAGCAGGATCGGAGCGCCTTCGCCCGTCCCGGACCTGCGCACATGGGTGGTCCCGAATGAAGTCGGCACGTCGAAGGTCGTCGATGGGACCGGCCAGCGTGCGGCCAGGGCATCGTATGCGCGCCGGTGGGCGGTCTTCGCGTCGTCGCTGGTGAATCTCCCCGTTTTCGGCATGATCTCCCTCTCGCCGGTTTTTACGATATGACCATACCACTAAAATGATATGGGTATATCATCTAGCGGGCGGGCTCGGACGCGGAAGGAAGGTGGCGGAACTCGTGCCACGGTTGGTCGATCACGAGGTGCGGCGCCGGGAGATCACGGATGCCACGCGGCGCGTGATCGTCGCGGGCGGTCTGGATGCGGTGACGTTCCAGACGGTGGCGGCCGAAGCCGAATTGTCGGTGCGACTGGTGCAGTACTACTTCGGCACCAAACGAGAGTTCCTGCTGGCGACCCATCGGTCGGTGATACAGGACGCCGGGGCCCGCTTCGCTCAGCGGATGTCGGGACTGCCGCCGGGGGCCGGCCCGCGCGAGTTCATCCGTGCCGTACTCACCGAACTGCTACCGCTCGACGACCGGAGACGGGGGGAGGCGATCGTCCTGGGGGCCTTCAACACCGCCGCCATCGCCGGCCGGGGTATCAGCGCCGAGGAAACTCTGGCGGCACCCCGGGCCTTGGTGACCATCGTCGCCGAACAGCTCCGGCGCGGTGGGTCCCCGGATTCCGCCGAGCCGAACGCCGAGCTGATCCTCGCCGCCGTCGGGGGGCTCGCGCAGGGGATGCTTCCCGGTCATTACACCGCGCAATCGGCGGTGGCGCTGGTGGACCACCTGCTTGATCTCATACTGGGTGCGCCCGGGAACTGACGAACCCGGGACGCAAGTCGAACGCGCGGGGCGAAGCGGCCGGTCGGGGTTGGATCACCGCGCGGCCGGGCTGGTCGTGTGCCGGTTTCGAGGGGGTGCGTCGGCCCTGCCCGGCGCAGATGGGCAGGGCCGACGCGTCTACATCAGGTCCAGGGCAGGCAGCCGGCCATTTTCAGCCGGGTCGCCAGACCCTGGGATACCCCGATGTTGGATCCGCTGCTGCTGCCGCTTCCCAGCGAGAGCAGCAGGTCGAGTCCCAAACCGGCGCCGATCGAGCAACCCAGCAGGTTGATATCGATGGAGAGGATCTCCGTCGGGGGTGCCGGCGCGGGCTCGGCCTGGGCCGGCGCGGCGGCCGCTACGGCTGCCGCGGCCAGGGCTGTCGCCAGGAAACCCGCCTTGATGGAACGCACTAGCTGTCCTCCTACGCGCGCCCGGAGCGCGAATCGATACCGGGGTCGAGCGCATCGAGTGGTGCCCGGCCCGGCCCGGTACGCCACCGCAGGCATAGTGCCCCGCGCGGCCGCCCGGGAAACCTCGCAAGGAAATCCGGACTGTGGAGAGGGTTACGGACTACAGCGGTCGCGGCATACGGCGGTTGCGGATCACAGCAACCAGAGCAGCGCGCCCGCGGCCGCGAGTGCCGCGGCCACGCCCAGGGCGATCGCGAGCGGGCGCGTGGTCTTCCAGGTGGTGTAGGCGCCGCCGATCAGGAATCCGGCGAGGGTGAACAGCAGCACGACAGCGACATCGGTGGACACGATAGGACATTTTGCCTGGTCGTACCCGGTGGCCGAGGTTTGGGGAGGGTGCCCGGCATTTAACAAGCACGCGTGCTTGCTTTTTTCTGCGGTGCCTGTGATGCTGAACTCATCCGCCGCGGGTACGCACCGTCCCACCCGCCGCCACGGTAGGAGGCACAACCGCTGATGAGTGCTCTGGCCGCCGATCCGGACGTGATCCGCATCGGCAACTGCTCCGGGTTCTACGGCGACCGGTTCGGCGCCATGCGCGAAATGCTCGAGGGCGGGCACCTCGATGTGCTCACCGGCGACTATCTGGCCGAACTCACCATGCTGATCCTGGGCCGCGACCGGATGAAGGATCCGGGCCTCGGCTACGCGAAAACCTTCCTGCGCCAGCTCGAGGACTGCCTCGGCCTGGCGCTGGAGCGCAACGTCCAGATCGTCACCAACGCCGGTGGGGTGAATCCGGCGGGGCTGGCGGAGAAGGTCAGCGAATTGGCCGGCCGCCTCGGGCTCGACGCGCGGGTCGGACACGTGGAAGGCGACGACCTCACCGGCCGCGCCGCCGAACTCGGACTCGGATCCCCGCTCACCGCCAACGCCTACCTCGGGGCGTGGGGAATCGTCGAATGCCTCGACGCGGGCGCCGATATCGTGGTCACCGGCCGGGTCACCGACGCCTCGGTCGTGGTGGGCCCGGCGGCGGCGCATTTCGGCTGGGCCCGTACCGATTACGATGCGCTGGCCGGGGCCGTGGTGGCCGGGCACGTGATCGAATGCGGTACCCAGGCCACCGGCGGTAACTTCGCCTTCTTCACCGAACTCGCCGATCTCGGCCGTCCCGGTTTCCCGATCGCCGAGCTGCGCGCCGACGGCAGCAGCGTGATCACCAAACACGCCGGCACCGGCGGCGCGGTCACCGTCGATACGGTATCCGCGCAGTTGATGTACGAGATCCAGGGCGCGCGCTACGCCGGACCCGATGTCACCACCCGGCTCGACACCGTGGAACTCACCGCCGACGGCCCGGACCGGGTGGCGATCCGGGGCGCCGAGGGTGAGCCGCCGCCGCCGCGGCTGAAGGTCTCGCTGAACACCCTGGGCGGGTTCCGCAACGAGATGGAGTTCATCCTGACCGGCCTCGATATCGAGGCGAAAGCCGAACTGGCGCAGCGGCAGCTGGAATCGTGGCTGCCCGAACGCCCGGCCGAACTCGACTGGACGCTGGCGCGGCTGGATCGTCCCGACGCCGAGACCGAGGAGCAGGCGAGTGCGCTTTTGCGCTGTGTCGTCCGTGATCCCGACCCGAAGAAGGTGGGTCGCGCCTTTTCCGGTGTCGCGGTGGAGCTGGCGCTGGCCAGCTATCCGGGTTGCAGTTTCACCGCGCCGCCCGGCAGTGGCGCGCCCTACGGGGTCTACCGGCCGGGCTATGTCGACGCCTCGGAGGTCGCGCATACCGCGGTACGCCCGGCGGGCTTCCGGGTGCTGGTGGGCGCCCCGGCGAAGACACAGATTCTCGAGGATGTGCCCGAACCGGCTCTTCCGGAACCGCTTCCGCCCGGACCCACCCGCCGGGTGCCGCTCGGGTCCGTGGCCCTGGCCCGCAGCGGCGACAAGGGCGGCGACGCGAATATCGGCGTCTGGGTGCGCACCGACGAGCAATGGCGCTGGCTGGCCCATACGCTGACCGTCGACCGGGTGCGCGAACTGCTGCCCGAAACGGCCGCGCTGGAAATCACCAGGCATGTGCTGCCGAACCTGCGCGCGCTGAACTTCCTGATCACCGGTCTGCTCGGCGAGGGCGTGGCCTATCAGGCCCGTTTCGACCCCCAGGCCAAGGGACTCGGCGAATGGTTGCGGTCCCGCCATCTCGACATACCGTTGGAGCTGCTGTCGTGACGACTGTCTGGAATACCGCGGAACGCCGTGAACTGCGCGCCACCGTACGCGCTTTCGCCGACCGCGAGATCCTGCCCTACCAGGACGATTGGGAACGCGACGGGGAGATCCCCCGCGAACTGCACAAGCAGGCCGGGGAACTCGGCCTGCTCGGGGTGCAGTTCCCGGAAGCGGTGGGCGGCGCCGGCGGCGACGGGATCGACGGCGCGATCGTCTGCGAAGAGCTGCACTACGCGGGTGTTTCCGGTGGAGTGTTCGCTTCGCTGTTCACCTGCGGTATCGCCGTGCCGCACCTGATCGCCGCGGGCGACCCCGAGCAGATCGCCCGCTGGGCGGCGCCGACCCTGGCCGGTGACAAGATCGGTTCGCTGGCGATCACCGAACCCGGCGGCGGTTCCGATGTCGGCCATCTGACGACCTCGGCGCGCCGCGACGGCGACCACTACATCGTCAACGGCGCCAAAACCTACATCACCTCTGGCTGCCGCGCCGATTTCGTGGTCACCGCCGTGCGCACCGGCGGGCCCGGGTCGTCGGGCGTCTCACTGCTGCTGGTCGAGAAGGACACTCCCGGTTTCACGGTGAGCCGGAAGCTGGACAAGATGGGCTGGCGGGCCTCCGATACCGCCGAACTCTCCTACCAGGACGTCCGGGTCCCGGTGACCAACCTCGTGGGTCCGGAGAACTCCGGCTTCCTGCAGATCGCGGCCGCTTTCGTGAGCGAGCGCGTGGGCCTCGCGGTCCAGGCGTATTCGAGCGCGCAGCGCTGCCTGGACCTCACCCTGGACTGGGTGCGCAACCGGGAGACCTTCGGCCGCCCGCTCATCTCGCGGCAGGCCGTGCAGAACACGGTCACCGAAATGGCGCGCCGGGTGGATATCGCCCGCGTCTACACCCGCGACGTGGCCGCCCGCGCCGCCGCCGGGGAGACCGATCTGATCGCCGAGGTGTGCTTCGCCAAGAACACCGCCGTCGAATCCGGGGAGTGGGTGGCGAATCAGGCGGTGCAACTGTTCGGCGGGCTCGGCTATATGCGGGAATCCGAGGTCGAACGCCAATACCGCGATATGCGGATCCTGGGGATCGGCGGCGGCACCACCGAAATCCTCACCGGCCTGGCCGCGAAACGACTGGGGTACCAATCATGACGACGCTGCGCAGCACCCTCGACACCACCGGTGGCGAATACACCGCGGCCGCCGAGGCCATGACCGCCAAACTTGCCGAGGTCGCGGTGGAATTCGAGAAGGTCGTCGCGGGCGGCGGCCCGGAGAAGCTGGCCCGGCATCGCAAACGCGGCAAACTGACCGCCCGCGAGCGCATCGAACTGCTCATCGACGAGGACTCCCCGTTCCTCGAACTGTGCCCGCTCGCGGCCTGGGGCAGCGAGTTCCAGGTGGGGGCGAGCACGGTCGCCGGGATCGGCGTGGTCGAGGGTGTGGAATGCATGATCGTCGCCCCGGACCCCACCGTGCGCGGCGGCACCTCCAACCCGTGGACGCTGCGCAAGACGCTGCGGATCAACGACATCATCCGCGAGAACCGGCTGCCGGTGATCTCGCTGGTGGAATCCGGCGGCGCCGATCTGCCCACGCAGAAAGAGGTGTTCGTCCCCGGCGGCCGGATGTTCCGCGACCTCACCCAGGCGTCGGCGGCCGGTATCCCCACCATCGCCCTGGTCTTCGGCAACTCCACCGCGGGTGGCGCCTACATCCCGGGCATGTCCGATCACGTGGTGATGATCAAGGAACGCTCCAAGGTGTTCCTCGGCGGACCGCCGCTGGTGAAGATGGCCACCGGTGAGGAGTCCGACGACGAATCCCTCGGCGGCGCGGATATGCACGCCCGGGTCTCGGGCCTGGCCGACTACTACGCACTCGACGAACAGGACGCCATCCGGATCGGGCGCCGTATCGTCAAGCGGCTGAACTGGAAGAAGCAGGGACCGCAGCCGCGCGCCGCTGTCCTCGAACCGCTGCACGATCCCGAGGATCTGCTGGGTATCGTCCCGCCGGACCTGAAGATCCCGTTCGACCCGCGCGAGGTGATCGCCCGTATCGTCGACGGCTCCGATTTCGACGAGTTCAAACCGCTCTACGGGTCGAGCCTGGTCACCGGCTGGGCCGAATTGCACGGCTATCCCGTGGGCATTCTCGCCAACGCCCGCGGTGTGCTGTTCTCCGAGGAATCGCAGAAGGCCACCCAGTTCATCCAGCTCGCGAACAAGACGAACACCCCGCTGCTGTTCCTGCACAACACCACCGGCTACATGGTCGGCAAGGAATACGAGCAGAAGGGCATCATCAAACACGGCGCGATGATGATCAACGCGGTATCCAAC
The DNA here is from genome assembly GCF_040638875.1 of Nocardia sp. NPDC024068. Classification (NCBI taxonomy): domain Bacteria; kingdom Bacillati; phylum Actinomycetota; class Actinomycetes; order Mycobacteriales; family Nocardiaceae; genus Nocardia; species Nocardia sp. NPDC024068. Next base: position 42,655 of record NZ_JBEZYU010000021.1, read on the forward strand.
TCCAAGGTCCCGCATATCTCGGTGCTGATGGGTTCCTCCTACGGTGCCGGGCATTACGGAATGTGCGGCCGCGCCTACGACCCGCGTTTCGTCTTCGCCTGGCCCAGCGCCAAATCCGCGGTGATGGGCGGCGCGCAGCTGGCCGGGGTGATCTCCATCGTCGGCCGGGCCGCCGCCGAGGCGCGCGGGCAGGCCTTCGACGAGGAGGCCGACGCCGGTATGCGCGCCATGGTGGAAGCGCAGATCGAAGCCGAATCGCTGGCCATGTTCATGTCCGGCCGGCTCTTCGACGACGGCGTCATCGATCCGCGCGATACCCGCACCGTGCTCGGGATGGCGCTGTCGGCCATCCACACTGCTCCTGTCCAGGGCGCCGAATCCTTCGGCGTCTTCCGAATGTGAGGCCGGTCGTGACCAATTCACCGCAAACCGTCACCAGCGTGCTGGTCGCCAATCGCGGGGAGATCGCGCGCCGGATCTTCGCGACCTGCCGCCGGATGGGTCTGGGCGCGGTCGCCGTCTACTCCGACGCCGACGCGGAGTCCCCGCATATCGCCGAGGCGGACGCCGCGGTCCGGCTCCCCGGGAACACCCCCGCCGAGACCTATCTCCGTGCCGACCTGCTCATCGCCGCCGCCCAGGCGACCGGCGCCGATGCCGTGCACCCGGGTTACGGGTTCCTCTCCGAGAACGCCGAATTCGCGCGCGCAGTCGTTGCCGCCGGACTGGTGTGGATCGGGCCGCCCGCCGCCGCGATCGAGGAAATGGGTTCCAAGGTCGCGGCCAAGAAGATGATGGACGCCGCCGGGGTTCCGGTACTGGCCGAACTCGACCCCGACGAGGTCACCGAGGATCAGCTGCCGGTCCTCATCAAAGCTTCCGCCGGTGGTGGCGGCCGTGGAATGCGCGTGGTGCGCACCGTGGCCGAGCTGCCCGGACAGCTCGAGGGCGCGCGGCGCGAGGCCGAATCGGCATTCGGCGATCCCACCGTCTTCTGTGAGCGCTACCTGGAAACCGGCCGCCATATCGAAGTACAGGTGATGGCCGATACACACGGCACCATCTGGGCGGTCGGCGAACGGGAGTGCTCGATCCAGCGTCGGCACCAGAAGGTCGTGGAGGAGGCGCCCTCGCCGCTGGTGGAGCGGATCGACGCGCAGGGCCTCCTGGACGGGGCGGCGGCCGGTGCGGGCGGCCGGGTGGTCCCCGGCGGGATGCGCGACCGGCTGTTCGAGGCGGCGCGGCAGGCCGCCGCCGCCATCGGTTACACCGGCGCCGGCACGGTCGAATTCCTGGCCGACGAGTCCGGGGAGTTCTTCTTCCTGGAGATGAACACCCGGCTGCAGGTGGAGCATCCGGTCACCGAATGCACCACCGGTCTCGACCTGGTGCAACTCCAGTTGGAGATCGCCCAGGGCGCCCATCTGGATCCGGAACCGCCCGAGATGCACGGTCATTCGATCGAGGTCCGGCTCTACGCCGAGGATCCCGCTCAGGACTGGCAGCCGCAGAGCGGCACGGTGCACCATATCGACCTACCCTCGGTGGCCGCCGAGTTCGATCTACTCGAACGACCCGGCGTCCGGCTGGACTCCGGGGTGGTGGACGGGTCGGTGGTCGGCGTGCACTACGACCCGATGCTCGCCAAGGTCATCTCCTACGGCCGTACCCGCGACGAGGCGGCCCGGCTGCTGGCCGGTGCTCTGCACCGGGCCCGCATCCACGGCCTGGCCACCAACCGCGACCTGCTGGTCCGGGTGCTGCGCCATCCGGCCTTCCTGGCCGGCGATACCGATACCGCCTTCTTCGCCACCCACGGTCTGGACGCGCTCGCCGCGCCGCTGGTCGCGGGGGTGGACGAGGAGCTGGCCGTCGTCGCGGCGGCGCTCGCCGATGCGGCCGCCAACCGGGCCCGGGCCGGCGTGCTGGCCGGCGCGCCCAGCGGCTGGCGCAATCTGCCGTCGCAGTCCCAGCACAAGTCCTACGAGAGCCGTACCAGCGGTGTGCACGAGGTCGGCTACCGATTCACCCGGTCCGGGGTGGAGGTGGCAGGTGTCGAAGGTCTGGAGCTGATCTCGGCCGCACCCGGCGAGGTGGTCCTCGCGGTGCCCGGACCGCACGGGCCGGTGCGCCGCCGGTTCGCTGTCGCCCGTTACGGCGACCTCGTCTGTGTGGACTCCGCCCTCGGCCCGGTCGCGCTGACCCGGCTCCCGCGGTTCACCGACCCCGCCGACCAGGTCGCCACCGGATCGCTACTGGCCCCGATGCCCGGCACCGTGATCCGGCTGGGCGCCGAGGTCGGCAGCACCGTCACCGCCGGGCAGCCGATCCTGTGGCTGGAGGCCATGAAGATGGAGCACACCATCGCCGCGCCCGCCGCCGGTGTGCTCAGTGCGGTGAATGTCGAAGTCGGCCGGCAGGTCGAGGTCGGAGCCGTTCTCGCCGTGGTGGACCCCGCCACCGAAGACCACGAACAGCGCTGAAAACAGGAGAAGGCAATGAGCTTCATCGAATCCGACGAACGCAAAGAGCTGCGCGCCGCCGTCGCCGCGCTGGCCGCCAAATACAACTACCGCGACTATGTGCTGCCCCGGGCGCGTAAGAGCGAACCGCTCGACGAACTGTGGGCCGAGGCGGGCAAACTCGGATTCCTGGGCGTCAACCTGCCCGAGGAATACGGCGGCGGTGGCGCCGGAATGTACGAACTGGCGCTGGTGATGGAGGAATTGTCTTCGCAGGGCGCGGGCCTGCTGCTCATGGTGGTCTCGCCCGCCATCTGCGGCACCATCATCACCAAATACGGCACCGACGAGCAGAAGTCGGAATGGCTGCCGAAACTGGCCGACGGTTCGGCCAAGATGGTGTTCGGTATCACCGAACCCGATGCCGGTTCCAATTCCCACCAGATCACCACCACCGCCCGCCGCGACGGTGACGGCTGGTTGCTCACCGGCCGCAAGATCTTCATCTCCGGGGTCGACCAGGCCGAGGCCGTGCTCATCGTGGCCCGCACCGAAGACCACAAGACCGGCAAACTCAAGCCCGCCCTGTTCATCGTCCCCACCGACGCTCCCGGGTTCGAGAAGACCCCGCAGGAAATGGACATCATCGAACCGGACCACCAGTTCACGCTGTTTCTCGATGATGTCCGGCTACCGTCCACCGCCCTGGTCGGGAAAGAGGACGCCGCCCTCATGCAATTGTTCGCGGGACTCAACCCGGAACGCATCATGGGCGCCGCCATGGCCGTCGGTATCGGCCGCTACGCCCTCGACCGAGCGGTCGACTACGCCAAGGAACGCACCGTCTGGAAGTCCCCGATCGGTGCGCACCAGGGCATCTCGCATCCGCTCGCACAGGTGAAGATCGAACTGGAACTGGCCCGGCTGATGATGCTCAAGGCCGCCACCCTCTACGACGCCGGTGACGAGATGGGCGCCGCGGAGGCCGCGAATATGGCCAAATACGCCGCCGCCGAAGCGAGTATCAAGGCCCTCGACCAGGCGATACAGACCCACGGCGGTTCCGGCCTCACCTCCGAGTACGGCCTGTCGGCCATGCTGGGCGCCGCGCGGATCGCCCGTATCGCCCCGGTGAGCCGGGAAATGATCCTGAACTTCGTCGCGCAGCATTCGCTGGGTCTGCCGAAGTCCTACTGAACATCCCGGGCCGGGGCTCGATCGAGGCCCGGCCCGGTCTCCGAAGAAAGGCAGGACCGCCGTGACCGGCCCCGAAACCACCGGCCGCGTAGTCGGCTACGCCGTCGAGGACGGATTCGCCGTCCTCACCCTCGATTCCCCGCACAACCGCAACGCCATCTCCTCCCGGCTGGTCACCGAACTCCAGGAGGGCCTGGACCGCGCCGCCGCCGACCCCCGGGTGCGCGGGGTGGTCCTCACCCACACCGGCAACACCTTCTGCGCCGGCGCGGACCTGAAGGAGGCGGTGGCCGCCGATCCGGCCGCCGCCGCCGATATCCGCACCCAGTGGATGGTGCGGTTGCTGCGCTCGATTCTGGAGCTGCCGAAACCGGTGATCGCCAAGGTCGACGGGAACGTGCGGGCGGGCGGTATGGGCCTGCTCGCGGCCTGCGATATCGCGGTCGCCGGCCTCTCCAGCAGTTTCGCGCTCACCGAGGCGCGGCTCGGGCTGGCACCGTTCGTCATCTCGCTGACCCTGCTGCCCCGGATGGCGCCCCGCGCCGCGGACCGCTACTTCCTGACCGGGGAGAAGTTCGACGCCGATACCGCGGAACGGATCGGCCTCATCACCCTGGCCACGAACGACCCGGACGCCCGCGTCTCCGAACTCCTGGACGAACTGCGTGAAGGCTCGCCGCAGGGTCTCGCGGAGAGCAAACGTCTCACCACCGCCGGGATCCTCGCCGAATTCGACCGTTCCGCAGCCGAGCTGGCCGTCCGCTCCGGCAGCTTCTTCGGCAGCGACGAGGTGATCGAGGGCATGACCGCGTTTCTGCAACGCCGCCCGCCGAACTGGGCCGAACCGGCCCCGGCGACATCCGCTCCGGGTTCGGGCCCCGCCGAGGGCTCGGCAGAATAGACGGCTATGGCGACCCCCCACGAACCCAAACAGGACCGCAGCCGGGCCACCCGGCAGCGGCTCCTCGAGGCGACCATCGACTGCCTGGCCGAAAGAGGCTGGGCCGCCGCCACGGTCGCCGTGGTCGCCGAACGGGCCGGGGTGTCGCGTGGCGCCGCCCAGCATCATTTCCCCACCCGCGAAGACCTCATCACCGCCGCGCTGACCTATATGTTCGACACCCGCACCGACCAGGCGGTCACGGCCGCGGGCACCGAATCCGGTCTCGCCCGCACCGAAGCGGTGGTGGCCGGCCTGGTCGACTCCTACACCAGCCCGCTGTTCAAAGCCGCCCTCCAGGTGTGGACCCATGCCGCCGCCGACCCCGCACTGCGCGAACACATCATTCCCCTGGAAGCCCGCTTCGGCCGCGGCGCCCACCGCCGCGCCGTCCGCGCGCTGGATGTCGACGACACCGACCCGGTCACCCACCACCTGGTTCAGGCCACCCTGGATCTGGCCCGCGGGCTGGGGCTGGCCGACGTGCTCACCGACGATTCGGCCCGCCGCAAACAGATCGTCCACCAGTGGGCGGTCACCCTCCACGAGGCCCTCGAAGCCCGCCGCTGAACAGGCGTTATATCGGCTTCCCGACACCGACTCCCACTGAGCGTCATCGAACACCCGCTACCGCGAAGCCGTCGTCACCCCGGCGGCATCGCCTCGAAACCCGACCTCACACAGGAGACGCGCCCTAGCCGGTACTGCCCTCGTGCGGGACGCTCGGACGAGTGACGGACACAATCGTGACCAGGCTTTCCAAGCCTTTGAAATCACCGGGGTTGGTGGTGTAGAGCGGGAGATCCTCGGCGAGGGCGATGGACGCGATCATGAGGTCGGCGATGCGACGCCGCGGCTTTCGCCCCGTGGCGATGACAGCTGCGCACACTCGCCCATAAGCGCGTGCCGATTCTCCGTCGAAAGGTACGGGATCGAATTCGTGCTCGGCTCGCTGGAGCACATCGAGGCGCCGGGCCCGCTCCGCGTGTTCGTCGTAGTTGTGTTGCTCGGCGGCGGGGCGAACCTCATGTGGCCCGGCCGATAATTCGGCCAGGGTGATGGCCGTAATCGCCATTTCATCCGGAAGTTCCGCTGGGTCGATCCAGCGCCGCAGGATCATGATGTTGGTGTCGATCAGCCCGCGAGTGCGAGTCCGGCGTTCAACGGTCATAGGGGCTGTCCAGATATTGATCCGCCGTAGCGTCCTGATCGGCACGGAACGTTTCGGGGTCGATGCCGGGCGCGGTCCGTGACATGGCAGCGAACTCCGCTCGTGGGACGAACCGGCGGCGGCGCCGGAGCGGAACGAGCTCACCGATCTGGTTGCCGTCGCGGGTGACGGTGAACGCTTGCCCGTCTTGAACCGCGTCCATGATCTCCTTCGACCGATTGCGCAGATCCCGCTGCGTGATTTCGGGCTGAACGCTCATAGTCCCAGGATAACGTGGTGTGCCACGCAGTGCTACAAGGTGCTGCGGTCGGCCTCCACGAGGCACTCGCAGCCCGCCGCTGATCCGGTTCCCGACCGGGCCCTGCTCCCGAGCGTTGACGGGGTTGGGCTTGCTCGGGTGCCCCTGACATGTTTGAATCGCCCGGCAGACAGGAAGCCAGCTCGATGTTCTGGACCTGTTGGGAGGGAATTATGGGGGATGAGCGCAAGCCGAGAAATCCGGCCCGTATCGCTGGGACGGCCGCCCGGCTCGGTGGCCTGCTCGCCGAGGGGCTGCTCCGGCGGGAGCTCTTGATAGGCGCTGTGCTGCTGTCGACCTTCACGATCGTGATCGGCCTGACGGCGTCGAGTACCTCCTGGAAGATCGGCTATTGCCTCGCGGGTGGCGTCGGAATAGTGGCGTCGTTCGTCACCATGCGCAAGGAATGGACTCTGCAATGGCTGGGGTCCCTGTGTATCTGTGTTCTCAACATTGCCCTGCTGGTCGCTTACGGGCGACTGACGGGTGATGTCTGAATCGAACAGTGAAGCTATTTTTCAGGAGCAATCATGGCACCGGAAACCTCGGTCGAAATCAGTGATCTTCGCGGCTGGTCCGGACAGGTCGGTAGGTCTGGAACGCACCTCTTCGAAGGGCACGGCTACGCTCTCCGGAATATCAACGACCCCGAGTTCGGTCGCATCATGGATCTCATCAAGGGCGATTACTCGAGATTACTTCCGGCTCTGCACGATATGTTGCTCGCGAGTAGTGAGAACATGGACCGCGCCAAGAACGCCCTGGAGATCACCGCCAACGATTACGTCGATGTGGATCGGAAGCTCGCAGGGTCGCTGGCCGGCGCGGATGGGGATGTTCCGGTCGGCCTCGCCGACGATGGGGTAGCCGACGGGTTCAACGATCCGTCGGCCCCGACCGAACACCTGAAGGACCCTGTGCGTGGAGACCAGGAGATACCAACGGTTTCCTTCGGCATCCTCTGGGACAGGGTCTGCGACCTGCTGGTGACACTCGGCGGCCCCGACCCACGCACCAAGGTCGCCACACTGCTGGCGGGCGATATTCCGAAGGCCACCGGCCAGGCCGATGCCTGGCGGCGGCTCGCCGAGTTCATCGACGACGTGCAGGGCAATCTCGCCGGTGGGCAGACCGCGATATCCAAAACCTGGACGGGCGGTGCGTCGGCCGCGGCGGCGGGCCATTTCCAGTCGTGGGATACGAAATTCGACCGTGTCGAGGACATCATGCGCAAGACGGCGCAGTACCTCGACGACGCCGCGAAGCAGGCCGTGAACCTAGCCCAGAACGCCACCGACGCTTTCGTCCTGATCGTCAGCCTGCTCACCGCGGCGTTCACCAAGGCTTCTATTCCGCTGTACGGGCAGGCATATCTGGCAGCGAAGGGGTGGGAGGCTTTCAAACTCTACAAGGGGGTCGTGACGGTGGTGAATGTCTTCTTCACGCTGCTGCGTTCCATCGTGAATCTCTTCATTTCCGCGATCGGCGAGTTCGGCCGCGAGTCGCTGCCGACACCCCCGAAGGCGTGAGAACCCGACCAGGAGAACAACTATGGCGATAGCAGACCGCGGCGACGCATTCGGCACGATACTGAATCAGCTCACCACGGCGCTCGGCGATCTGCAGCGGGAGGTAGAGCGACTGGCGCAGGCGAACGTGACTACTCCGGAGGAGGCGCGGCAGTTGCAGGAGCTCGCGGAGTCGGGTGAGCTGGGTTCGGAAATGGAACAGGCCGCCGCATTGGTCGCCGCCGGGACCGAAACCTGGGACGGACTGCTGTCGGGCCGGTCGGCGAACTCGGCTTTGCTCGCTCCCGTGATGCAAGCGAATGCGGCACGGTACGGCTCGGAGTTCAGCGCGAAGATCGCCGCCGAACCAGCCCCCGATGTCGTCGAGTGAATGACGTCGAGTCGTCCAGGTCTTGCGCCCATCGGCGCCGCAGTCGGCCTCGGGCCGGTCAGTCGCCGTCCTCGCGGGGCGGCCTGATCGGCGCCGGTTCGTAAGGTGTGAATCCGGGGTTGGGAATGATTCCCGCGCCGATGTCGTCCGGATCGATCAACTCACCTTTGATCTTGTCGGCCGGAACACCCCCGCGGAACACCACCTCCTCGGCATGGTGAACCTCGTAATCGGCACCGTATCGGTTGTTCATATCCAACGACCGGGGTGCGTCCTGGACGACATAGACCTGCCGTTGGGAGCCGTCCGCGTACACCGCCGCGACATCGGGGTTCTTGGACGTCCACACGTGGTCGGAGGTATCGCCGCGATCTCCGGCCCGATCATCGTGCGGAATGATCCAGCCCTCCTCACGTTTATCGCTCCACGGCCGGAAGCCCTCCTCGAAGATCGTGTCACGGGACCGTTCGTCGCCCCGGTACACCTCGCCCAGATAGGGCTCCTTCCCGGCGATATCCGCGGAGAAGGGCAGCGGCTCCCCGAGCCGGCGGGCCTGCTGCTCCAACTGGTCCTTCCACTCCCACATGGCCTGGGCGTACTCCCGTCCGGTGACACCCGACTCACGGAGATGGTCCTGTTTGATCTGGATCGCCCGGCCCCACGTGCGATTGGCGAGCCAGGTCTCGCCTTCCGACGGGCCCCGATCGGGCGCGTCGTCTTCCGGCCAATCCCACTCGTCCCGTTTCTCCGGCTCTGTGCGCATGTCCGCCGGCATCTCGTGCCGCGTGATGTGCGCACGCAGGTCCGCGTAGAAGTCTTCGGCACCGTGGCGACCCCGATCCAGCCTCTCCTCGAGGCTGGACCACCGGCCCAGCGGGGCATCCGCGGCCAGGCCACCCAAAGTGCGTGCGTTCGCCCGGTCGTTCCCCTCGGTCACCTGCGCCAAGGCGCGCAGAGTGCTGCCCTGCCGGCCGCACCCGACGGCGAGATGGTCGGCCATGGCCTCGCCCGAACTCCGCACCTTACGAGCGGCGGAAAGCAGGACATCGATGATCTGGCAGCTCCGCACTCGCCCCACCCGTCTCGGATCAGCTGAGGACAAAATCGTAGTCGTGTCAGGACCACCGAAGATACTCATGCATGGGGAATCGTCGGCGAGTCATGAGGCCCGGTCCGCCGGTGACGTGTCCGGGCCGAGGGATCTCCGCGCCGAGGTGTTGCGCCGCGGTGCCGCCATACGTGTGGAGTGGGCACAGTGAGCTACATATTCGAGATTCAGGATGAAACGGTGTGGAGCCCTGCTCTGCGAGTGGGGAAGCTGTATGAGAGCATGGCTCAGGACGTGGCCGAATCACTCGGGGTACCTACGGGTATGACCGCAATGGCATCGGATTTCTGCGAAATCGAACTCGACGTATTCGTAACGTTCGTGCGTCTTGCGTACAAGGAATACTTCTCGAGTAGCCATCCGGTATTGCGAGGGCTGATCGGGGCGGTACTGGCACCCTCGATCGTCGTGTTGGAGCGGGGCGGACAGTCTGTTGTTCCCGATTCGGCCGAGGAGCGGGAGTTTCTACGTCGTGCCCGGGACCTGTCGATGCCGCGGTAGCGGGAGGTCAATCTGGTGTCATGCCGATTATCGGTGTTGTTGTGTGGGGAGGTCTTCGGCGCGGTAGCGGCAGCCCGTCACCCCACCCAGAGAGGCGGCGACCCGGGTGCCGATAGTGATCTGGTTGCCGTGGTCGGGTGAGTGCAGGGTGATGTCGTGGTGGCCGGGTTCGTCGAATCGGACGGTGAGCACCGTCATCCCGGATTCCGCGGCGATGGTGCGGGCCGCGTCCAGGACTCGTGGCCAGGCCGTATCGCTGATCGGTGTGGGGGAGTAGCGCTTGTCGGTGGTCATGGAGACGCCGTCGGTCTCGAAGTAGGCGTCGGGGCAGCCGAGGGTGCCCTGTGCGCGATTGACCTTCGGTTCCCAGGTGAGTTCGGGGGCCGCGGTTTCGGTGGCGTCGGCGATCCGCTGGACGACGACGGTGAGCTGGTCGTAGGTCTGTTCGAGGGAGGGGAGTTCGCGCATTTCGGCTTCGGCGTGCGCGATCTCGTCCGCTGTCGCGGTGTCGTCGCTGCTCGCGCATCCGGTGAGGAAGAAGGCGATCAGTGCGGCGGTGAGCAGTAAAGCGGGGCGAGCCGCCATCTCAGCGCACCGCCAGGTGCGGTAGTCCCGCGATCACCACGGCCATGTTGTAGGCGGCGGTGCGGAGTTCACCGTTGGCGCTGGGTCTCGGGTATTCGCTGTGACCGTTGGAGTCCTCACGGTGGACGCCGTCCGGGGTGGTCGCCTCGCCGACGGAGAGTTGTTCCAGGTTGGTGGTGACGGGGTCGGGGCCGAAGACGCCGAAGTGATCGGCGAAGGTGATCGGGTCGTCGGGGGCGCGCATCACATAGGCGCGGCCCTGCGGCAGCCCGAGATCCGGTTCGTCGTGGGCCATCACACCGGGCGAACCGTAGAAGACGGCATCGTCGACCGGTCCGCCCGCACCGGATTCCCGCAGGGCCAGTGCCGTGGTCACGGAACCGTAGGAGTGGCCGAGTGCGGTGATATGGGGGTCGGGCCGGTTCGACGCGGCGTCCAGACCCTCGAAGAAGCTCGCCAGCCGGGGCGCTCCCGCTTCGGCCCGGGAGCGGTTCGCGGCGTCGATGCCGATATCCGCGGGCGGCTCGTAGCCGAGCCAGGCGATGGTGGCCACCGGCTCATCGGGTCGCCCGGCGAGTTCGAGTTGCCGCTGGGTCTCCTGCTGTAGGGCCAGCGCCTCACCCGCCATACCGTCCAGCGACGGCATAGTCGTCGAAACGCCTGGGGTGGTGACAGCGATATGCTGCGCGTTATCCGGGTCGCCGATCGCGATCGCCGCCATACCTTTGTCCCCCGACTGCATATCCAGCAGCATGAGGCGGGCGCCGGCATTCGGGTTGTCCGGGTCGAGCGGGTATTTCCGCAACGTGTCTTCGAGCGAGTCCAGGTCGGAGAGTTTGGTCTCGACCCGCTCCACGTCGTCGTCCCAGGAAGGGTTGTCGAAGAGGGATTCCTCGATATCCCGTTTCAGGCGATCGCGTTCGAGTAGCAACCGCGCCCGTTCGTCGTCGATCCGGTTGATGTTCGCTTCGTGGCGCGCGGCCGACGGAATACCGTCCCGGTTGCCGACCCATTCGGGATGCTGCTCGATGACCTCGCGACGCTGCTGGTCGCTCAGGGCGTTCCAGTACGCGCTGTTCTGTTCCGGTGTCGCGTTCTCCGGCGGTGCGGGTGCGGTCAACCCGCCCTGGGTCGCCCCGGCCGTGGCGGCGGCAGCGGTATCGGTGGCGCCGCCGTCGTCGATCGTGCCGTCGGCGGCCTTGTTCAGCACCGCCGCGGCGTCGGCGATGATGTCGTCGGCCTGGCGCATTACGGCGTGGGCGGCGTCGATCAGTTCGAGCCGCAGCGATTCCACGGCCGCCGGGTCGGGAGCACCGGGTTTGTCGGCGATGGTGACGTGCCCGTTGTCCCACACCTCGAGTCCGTTTTCGGCCGCCCGGCGGTCGATGGTGGACAGTGTCGTCTTCAAGTGGGCGACGGCCGCCCGGGACTGTGTGGTCGATGTCCGCACGGCCGCGAGCGCGGCGGCTTCATCGGTCAGCTGATCGGAGGTATCGGCGAACCGGCGCTGCGCCGCGTCGGCGGCGTCCCCGCTCCAGCCCGGAATGTTCTTGATCTCGGCGAGCTGTTTGTTCACGTCCTCGACGGTGGTGATACGGCGGGACAGCGATGTTTCGAGGTGTTCGAGAGCGAGCTCGTTCCACCATCGGATATCAGGTAACAGCACGAAATCTCGATCCCCCGGACTTGGTCCCTCGTCACGTCTTGCCGATAGGCTACCGGTGGTTGTCTATCGGTTACAGGGGGAGTTCGCATGGGGGATACCACGTCCGCCGATCCGGAGTTGCTGCGCGCGGCGGCCGGTCGGCTCGATGTCCTGTTCGGTGAAACCGGCGCGGCGCTGGGCGAGACCGATCAGGACATCGCGGAAAGCGCCGAGGGTTGGAAGGACACCGCGTCCGCCGCGTTCGGGCGGTTCAACGGCTATCTCGAGGGCCGCCGGAAGCTGTTGCAGACCAACCTCGGTGAGATGTCCGAGCTGCTGCGCACCACGGCGGACAGCCTCGAGTCACGAGATCAGGCGACCGGCCAGACGCTGGCCGGGCAGCCGACACCGGGCCCGACCAGCCTCGACCTCTGAAGTCTCAGGGCGAGGGCTCCCGCCTTCTCGGAGGTCGTCCGGAAACCGGCGGGCGGTAGTGTCGGGACAGCTGTTGTTCGTTCTTCGAGGGGGATGTTGTGGCCGATCCAGCGGATTCGGCGCCCGTTATCCAGGTCGTACCGGATCACGTTCTGGATGCCGGGAGGTTCGTGCAGCTCACCGCCGACCAGTTGGTGAATGCTCTGCGTGATCTCGATGTGGATATCGACGGGGTGCTGGAGGTCTGGAAGGGCAACTCCGCGACCGCGTATCGGGCGGGCTGGGACGAGACCAAGCAGGGCGCGATCCAGGTGCTGGAGGCGTTGTCGACCATCGCGGAGTTACTGGGGGTGACGACGCAGACGTTCGTGGAGCAGGACGACAGCAATTCGCAGAGCTATCCGTCGCTCAATCTCTGAAATCACGAGGGGGAATTATCGTGCCCGAGTCATCCGAGGCCTTCCAGGTCGATCTCGACGAACTCGACAATCTCACCGCGCGCGCCGCGAACTTCATCGGTTTTCTCGAGGACAGTCTCACCGGCCTCGAGCAGCGGATGGCCAACCTGCACCAAACGTGGTCCGGTGACGCGGCGATCGCGCAGTCCGACGCCTTCCGGCAGTGGTCGGCGGGCGCCACCGATGTGCGTGAGGGGGTCGATGCCATGCGTCAGGCGGCAGTGGACGCCCACACCCGCTACACCGAAGCCATCCAGACAGTGCAGCGGATGTTCGGCCCCCGGTAAACCGAGTTGAACTTCATCAACGTCGACCCGGCCGTCTATTACGAGGCCGCCACCATCGTGAACCGGGCCGCCTCCGCCTTCTTCACCGCCTACGACCAGCACCTACAGGCGTTGAAGAACACCGGCGATATGGCCGGCAGTGTGGGGCCGGGCAAGGAATGGGCGATCTCCTACGACAACGAGGTGCGCGGAACCAACAACCTGGTCAGCGCCTTGATGCTCGCGCTGGACAAGTACGCACGGGTCCTGAACCAGGCCGGATTCGTCTACGCGAGTAGTGATCACGACCCCAAGTCGGGAAAGCCCGCGCCGGAGAAGCCGCCTGATCCTCAGCTGGCCTACGTCAGCTGTGCCCTGCCGCCGCCCTCGGCCGGCGGGCCCGGTAGCGGTCTGATCGACGACGGTATCGAACTCGCGAAGAAGATCGGTGTCGATCTTCCGGTTCCCGACGGTGACACCGACAAGCTCAATACAGCCGCCACCGTCTGGAACAGCCTGGCCCGTTCGCAGGGCGTCATCAACCTGCCCGTGGAACTGGAGCGGGCCGCAGCGATGTTCCAGACGGTCACCGCGCCCGAGGTGGCATCGATCGACGAGGATCTCCGGGAGATCAAGACCGCGGCCGAAAACCTGCTGGCGACGTTCGCCGATATCGCCGCATCGTGCGCGGCCCAGAAAACCGCCCACGACAATATGAAAGTCCAATTGCGTGACATGCTCGCCGAGTTCGCCGACGAACTGAAGAAGCAGGTCGCCATCACCCTCGCGCTCGCCGTAGCCGCCTCGGTGGTCAGTTTCGGAATTGGTGGCGGCGCTGTCGCGGCCATCCGGGCGGGTAAAGCCGTCGATCTCGTCAACGACCTCGTCAAGGCGCTACGCCGCATCGTCGCCGCGGCAGGTCTGCGGACCGTGGTCGCCATGACCCGCTCCACCGGCGACACCCGAGCCAAACTCGAACGCATCCACGACCTCATCGAAACCGTCGAAGACTCCGTCGAGGCTGGGGGAAACCCTGAAAAAGCGCCAGGTATTGCCAAGACACCCGAACAAAAGGAGGACTTGATCAATGAGCTCGAACAGAACGGAGTAAAATTCAGCCGGGAGAATGTCGTGTCCATAGGTAGAGATCCGGATGGAAGAATAGTCTTCCTGGAAGAAGGAGGCGCGCGAGCGGGTTTGCACCACATCTTGATGGAACATTCGGGACAATTCGGTGATAAGGGAGTATTGGAATCTGAGATACCAGCCGTGGTGATGAGGGCGATTACCGAAGGAGAAATAGTCGGTTCGCAAGGAAAGGATCGGCCGGTTTACGAGATAGAGCACAACGGTCAAACGTTGAAGATCGCCGTTACGGTCGGCAGCAATGGATTCGTGGTCGGGGCGAACCCGGCATCCTGAAGATGGAGGTATTTTGACCTATCTGAGACTCAAGCCGGAGATTCAGTGCTGGCCTACATGGATTCGCAACAGCAAGCAATTCGACAATGTGGATCCGGATTCACTCGGTGTCACTGAAGAGTTGGCTGCGTCGTTGAAGCGCTGGTCGGACGAATGGGATTCGACCTACGACCTTGTGAATGATCCTGGCAATCCGAAATTTCCGTCGCAGGGCAGCGAACGAGATTTCTGGCGTCGAGGTCAGGAGCTGGCCGGTCGACTCCGGAGTGAACTCGGATCCGGCTGGACTGTTGAGTATGATCCCCGGTCATTGGATCCGATCATGTAATTCTGAACCGTCCGCCCACGGGGTATATCCGCGACTAATTCGACGCTCCACGAGCTTGTGAGTATTCGTCAGGAAGTGGCGGCGCGGTGTCCAATCGACCACGACCCTGCGCCGTCGGCCCCATTTTCGAGGAGTCGCGTGTCCGCCTACGATGATTCGTACTCCCCTCGATGGGATTTCGTCGGTATTCGACAACGGCTTTGGCGGCCTCTTACCCGAGGAACCCGCATTGCAATGCTCGGCGGCCTTGTTGGCGGATGGCGACGTGGCTTGGAGCAAGATGCGGCGGAGATGTGAGGGATGATGGTGACGGTGGTAATGCGTGACGATATACAATTCAAGGGTATGTTATTAATCAACTTTCGCGACTATGAATTCGGTGAGAGTGGAGCGCGCTGTCGTCGATGGATAGACGTCAAGAGTTTCTCGATACCCCAGATCTCCGCGAGTGATGATCGCCTGATTGCGAAGCTTATCGAACAGGAACAGTTCAGAGACGACTATGTCGGTGGTGGGGTGGATCCAAAGGGTACTCACCACGGACCCTATCGCATCGAATGCGTCTCTTCGGACTCGTACATGCATGTGGAATCCGGATATGCTCTCGATCTGATTACCGATTGGATCGATGGATGTGGTGTGGTGCCGGAGTCGTTGATGCTGGATGTGGAAAGCAATGTACTGCTCAGAATGCGCGCAGCTACAGCCATCTTTGAACTGCGGGATCTCGGTGACTCGGCTGTCGGTGACTATGGTTTCATTCATGGAGAATTCCATGAGCTGGTTGTGATCGACAGAAATGCTGGATCTCTGCACTTGATAATCGCAGCCGACGACTAACGATGGAAGTAACGTGACCTATTTGAGGCTCATCCCGGACGATTCAATGCTAGCCGACGTCGATTCGCGATGGTGGGCAATTCGATAACACGAAGGATCCTCAAAGTGGAAAGCCGGTGAAGGTCCACCTCCCATGAACATCGCCTTGGAGAACTTTATCCTGTACGGAGTGTCCGATGATTGGGCTCCAGTCGCCGAGTTCGATTCGACCATGCGGAGGCTGGCGGGACCGAAACATTCTCGCGGTGCCGTCGTGCAGGTTATCAGAGAACTGGCTGACAGGGGTTTGATAGAGATCGGTGCATTCCCCGGAGGGAATCGAGCATGGGAGCTCTGGAGGGTTCCGTTGGACGAGAGTATCTATCGAATCCAGAACGGATACAACGGAGAACGTGGTTACCTCGACATACCCGAATCGGAGATCGGATCCAACGAGGTATTCCGGGCAAGGCTCACCGAGTCCGGCCAGGCGAGGTTGGCGACTCTCGGTGATCCGTATGAAACGTACGGGGATCCTTGGTTCGATGATCCCTTGGTGAAAGCCGAGGGTGATTACAGGCCTTTTCGGGGTGTGGAAGATATTTTCGATGATGGTCTCGGATGAATCTGCGTGAGGCCGGGAATGCACTTGATGGTCGCAGCCGGCGACTAACGATGGAAGTGGCATGACGTATTTGAAGCTCATACCGGAGATTCAATGCTGGCCGACGTGGATTCGCGATCGTGGGCTATTCGATAACGTGGACCCGGATTCTCTCGGAATAACGACGGAATTGGCTATCGCTCTGCATCGCTGGTCGGATGTATGGGATTCGACCTACGATCTGGTCAATGATCCCGGAAACCCGAAATTCCCTTCCGAGGACAGTGAGCGGACGTTCTGGCGTGAGGGGGCCGAGTTGGCTCATAGGCTCCGTGGCGAACTCGGGCCGGGGTGGAGTGTCGAGTACAGCCCCGAATCCCGGTACCCCGATGCGCTGCTCTGTTCCAAGACGGCCGGGGCCTGAACGGCAGGACATGATGATTATCCCTACGCCTGAAGGCCAGGTCGCAGTTGTGCAGCTGGCTCCCGTTCTGGTACTTCGCACCCGGTTGGACTTCGAAGTTCAAGTCGAAAGCACTGTGGGGGTTGCCGAGTTCGGTCGGGAGGGTTGTCGGTACTCGGTCGGTGAGATACCCGGAGAGGTAGGGAGGCAGCTCACCGGGAATCTGCGAGGTGCGCGGGCGACGGAGATCGGAACGCTACAGCTCGATTTCGAATCCGGTGTCACGCTGCTGGCCTTCGCCGACCCGGTCTACGAGGCGTGGAGCATCGTGGCATCCGGCGGATTCAGAGTGGTGTGTATGCCGGGTGGGGAACTGGCCGTGTGGCAGGAAGTGGATGATAGCGGGTTGGTCGGGAGAGACCAGGCTGCGGCTGTGCGTACGCCCCGCCCTACCAAGGAGATCCCGTGACCGATCCCGGTAAGAAAACCGCCACGTTGGAGACTGCGTTGTCGAACTCTCGGAGTTCGGATGATCTCACACGAGATGCTGCCATCTATGAACTTGCGAAGTTCATCCAGGAAGACATAGCAGTCAGGCGCCTTCAGGAAATGCTGGACGACGATATCGTCACTATGCAGGTAGATGCGGCCGATGTTCTGGCCAGGCGCGGGGGTATGCAAGGGCTGTTTATCGTTTTGGATGAGATCGGGCGGCGACGTCGCGACCCTGATGCGGACTACATCGCAAATAGGCTCTACGAGTTGGACGCGAGTGGCGAACTGGAAATACTCGAGATGATCGAGCCGGTCAGGGGGGAGCTGTCGCACAACGGCTCCGTCGGGTTCCAGCAATTGAAGAGATTGCGGGGTCGTGAGTAGGTGGTGTCGACCGACGAGGATCTACGACAGGCCAAAGCCTGCGGACCGGCCGTGTGGTGCCGGAGGACGCTGACAGGGACGTAGCTCGGAGTTATTCCGATTCGCCGGGGAGCAGGCTGAACAGCACGGTATCCCGGCGACCGCCCTGGAACGGGATATGGGATCGCAGCAGTCCTTCCCGCACGAATCCGCACCGCAGCGCGACCTGCTGGGATGCGATGTTGTCGGGGCCGCAGGTGAGTTCGAGGCGTTCGACGGCGAGTTCATCGAATGCCCAGCGGGTCAGCAGGCGCAGGGTCCGGGTGGCGTTGCCGCGTCCGTGAGCGTGTGGCGCGAGCCAGTATCCGACCCCCATCCGTCCCTCGGATCGTCCCGCGTCGTATATCGACGCTCCACCCCGGATATCGGCCGGCTCGGCGGCATTCACTACTGCGAACCCGATTTCTTCGCCGCGTAGGCGGGCGGGTTCCTCGTCTTCGAACCGTGCTCGCAGGTGTTGTTCGGTGAACGGCTCCTCCAGTGGCCACGAGAACCGCAGGCACAGCGGATCGGCGAAACCGGCGAACCGCTGCGGAAGGTCGCTCTCGCGCCAAGGGCGCAGCAGCACGACACCGTCGGTGAGCGCCGGGTCGGGGTGCGGTAGCGGTGGCATGCCCGCACGTTACGACGTGAACGGTCGCCGGTGGTGCGGGCCCGTGGCTTCATCGCGGGCTACGGCGCGGGCCGAGGTTCGCGAGGGCCGGACAGAATCGAACGCATCCAGTCCAGGGTGCTGCGTATCCCGCTGGGGAGTGGGGTAACGGGCTGTCCTGCTCGGGGCGCAGTAAGGGTAACCGGTTCCGGGATATCGAGGCAGGTGGCGGCAGGGTGGATTTCGAGCCATCCGCGGCCGGCCGACGTGACTGCTGTGCGCGCGAACCTGGTGAGAGGTACGGCGGCTGCCGTGATTTCCAGGATCGCGGGATTCTCGGTGTCGAGCATTCGGATCAATGCGGCGACGGCATCGGTGACGTAGAGGGGATGCAGTAGGCGATCCGATGCGAAGTACAGGGATTGGTCGCGTAGGGCGGCGGCGCAGATCGCCGACGTGATCCGGCCGTCGCCAGGCCACAAGTGCGGGCCGTACACGTCGGGCAGCCGGGCGATTGCGATATCGGCGCCGCGATAGTTTCGGGCGGCGGATTCCAGGAGCCGGTGCCCGGCCGCGTGCACGTCCGGAGTGGCGGTCCGGTGGAGGTGTTCCGGCGCGGTTGCCGGCTCGGGGCCCGAAGCGAGGACGATGCGGGCGTTGTGGGAGGCGGCCAGGTCGAGGGCGGCCAGGGTGCCGGTGGACGCCGCGCGCAACGCGGCGGTCGCATGACGGGCCGCGGTGGTGGGACTGCCCGGGTAGGCCAGGTGGACCAGGTGGGTGATTCGGTCGAGGTCGGCGAAGCAACCGAGGGTGGTGGTGTCGGCGGTGCGGAGGGTGAAGCGTGGGTGGCCGGTGAATCCGGCGATATTCGCGTACCGGCCGGTGCCGAAGTTGTCGACGGTGGTCACCCGGTCACCCCGGTCGAGCAGAGCGCGGCAAAGGTGCGAGCCCAGGAAACCGGCACCGCCTGTGACGAGCACATGGTTCATGCCGCGGCCTGCCGACGGTAGGGCGCCCGGGTGTGGTCGGGGACGAGGCAGCCGTACGTGGTGAGGGTGGCGAAGGCGGCCCGCTTACGTGGACAGTCGTGGGTGCGGTGATGACGCATGGCGTTGTGGGCGTCGTCGACGCTCAACGGGACTCCCGGCAGCGCACAGGTCCACGCGGTAGGGCTGGGGACGGTTGTGGATGGACAGCGCGGTCGCCGTACGGAGTCGGCGATCGGGGGCGGATCGGTGGGCCAGACGCACCCGAGGATCGTGACGGCGATCCCGCACAGAGCCACCGCGAAGGCCGCGGTGCACAACGCCGACCAGGGATTCATGCCGGAACCCCGCCCGCTATACCGGCAGGCACGGTCGGCGCCCACACCGTATGCGGGCAGACGGTCTCCAGCCGGTAGCCGAGATCGCAGAGCAGATGCGGCTGGTTGTCCACGTGACCGAGGTCGAAAGCGATGATGATCCCGGCGGCGAGTTCGGTGGCGAGAACGCGGACGTAGGTCAGCGGATTCGGATCATCGGCCGGCGGGCGCACGGTGTAGAGGTAGCGGTAGCCGGAATCGCAGGCATGCCGCTGGATCTCGCGGGCGTGGCGTGGGGCGTGGTGGGCGGAGAGTTCGGTGCGGATGAACCCGACCGCCGTCGGGCGGGGATCCATCGACCGTGGGTTGGCGCGCGGGTACGGCATTGTTCCTCCCGGAACCGGTAGCGGACATGGCATGGGGACGGTGTTCGGGCCGCGATCGGCGCGCTACGCCCGGCAACCCATCGCGAATCGGCCGGATGCTCGCCGGCCCCTGCACCGGCGGGATCTCGCCCGTTCGCCCGACGTCAGCAGATCACGGGACATACGCTGGTCCAAGCCGAATCGGCCGACCCGGATACAACTGACGCGCTGTCCCAGAACGGGTTTCGGAAGCA
This sequence comes from Nocardia sp. NPDC024068, assembly GCF_040638875.1. Classification (NCBI taxonomy): domain Bacteria; kingdom Bacillati; phylum Actinomycetota; class Actinomycetes; order Mycobacteriales; family Nocardiaceae; genus Nocardia; species Nocardia sp. NPDC024068. Next base: position 62,628 of record NZ_JBEZYU010000021.1, read on the forward strand.
GGGTTCGGATCGATTCGATTTCGGGGTTTCCAATGATTCGTTTTTTGGATGGAGGACGGATATGACCGGTGACGAGGGGGCGGAACCATCGACCCTGCCGCGGCGGCAGCTGGGCCGGTTCCTGCGCGAGCATCGCGAAGCGATCGGGTTGAGCCTGGCGAAGGCCGCCGCGCTCGCCGAGTTGAGCCAGGCGGCGCTACAGCGCATCGAGACGGCGAAGACGAAGAAGGTCCGCTCGATCGATGTCCGCGCGCTCTGCGACCTCTACGAGGTTTCGAGGGAGGAGACCGCCCGCGCACTCGACCTGACCGAGCAGGCGAAGGTGACGTCCTGGTACACGGCGTTCGCGGGGCTCTACAGCGACCCGACATTCAACATGTACGTGGAACTGTCGGCCTCGGCGCGGCAATTGATCTCCTACCAGGAGATAGTCCTCGGGCTCGTACAGACTCCCGACTACGCCCGGGCCCTGATCAGCAGTTTCTACCGTGAGGAAAGCCCGGACGATATCGAGCGCAGGGTGGCCCTGCGGATAAAACGCCAGATGATCGTCACGCGGAAAGCCGATCCGGTGCGGCTGGAACTGCTGTTGCACGAGTCGGCCCTGTGGCGGGTCGTGGGCGGTCCCGAGGTGATGGCGGCGCAACTGCGGCACCTTGCGGAGATCGGTAAACGGCCCAATATCGACATCCGAATCCACCCATATACAGCTGGTTACGCCCAAGGACTTCTCCACGGACCATTCGTGATTCTCGACTTCGGTACGGACACGAAAGGGCGGACCGTCGAACCTTCGCTCGTCTACTTCGAGGGCCATGGGAAGCCGGACCTCTATCTCGAAAGCGACGAGGATGTACGACGTTACGATGACCTTGCTTCGGAGATTCGGAGTGCAGCGCATGACGATGCGCAATCGCGAGAGCTGCTGAGGCGAGCTGCAAGGGAGTACGAGGCGTGAGTGCGGAGCTAGCCGGGGCGAAGTGGTTCAAGAGCAGCCACAGTGGAGGACAGACCGACTGTGTGGAGGTGGCCTGGCTGCCCAGTGGTCGGGTCGGGGTCCGCGATTCCAAGAACCCTGAGAGTTCAGTGCTGGCTTTCAGCTCTGAGGCGTGGACAGGATTGATTGCGGTGGTCCGAGGCGGTGCAACGCCCTCCGCTTGAGCGGTGCGCGGTCCGAAAAACAAGGCCGTCGGGTGCTGGCAGGCGTGCGGGACGCATCCCTGCTCGGTATCCGTATGGAACCGGATCCGCCGCTGGGCCGTCATACACTACGGGAGTAGTACGTGACGGTCGACGGGAGCGGGTAGTGGGGCAGCGCACGACAGTGGCGGTAGCGGTAATCGTGGGGGCGCTTCTTGCGGTGACTGGTTGTGATGCGACTACGGGCGGTACTGCGTCACCGGAGACCACGACGGATGCGGTTGCGGCAACGGAGGCTCTCTGGGATCCATGCTCGCAGGTCAGTGAGGATGTCCTACGCCAAGTTGGCGTCGACCCTTCTACTCGGGACAACACGATTTCAGGGGTGGAACGGGTCGAAGGGTGGAAGTTGTGCTCGTGGAAGGACAAACCTACACGCGAAAACTATCGTCTCGGTGTGTGGTCGACGACGCAGACGGTTGAGGATTCGAAGCGGGATACGAACAATGTCGGCTTCACCGAAGTCACACTATCCGGTCGGTCCGGTATTCAGTTCAAGCAGGCGAACGATACTCACAATGAAGTCTGCTTCTTGAGGTTCCCGGCCGATAACCAGTCGATAGAAATATCTATCTACAAGGCGGTTTCTACCGAGGACGAGAGAGATCCTTGCGATATCGCCGCCGCCGCTGCGGAATCCTTGGTTCCGGTGTTCCCGTCGTAGGAGCGTGCAAATGAGTCTGGAAGAGGAAATATCGCAATGGGCATTCCTCGCGGGTGAGGCCGAGTCCGGCCGGTTGTTTCTCGATGAATCTGTAGCTAAAGGTTGTCGCGCGGCCATCGATGCCCAGATCGGCGTCTACGAAGACTGTCTGTACGGCATCAGGGATATGGAGCATGTAACCGGTCTGGGCGAGTTCGCATGCGGAGCGGAACTTGCCCGCCTGCTGGGCTTGAAGGCGGTCGATCCGGCTGGAGACGGAGACCTGTCCTCCGCCCTGCGGGATCACATCGAGGTGCTGAAGCTGATGGGCGAAACCATCCAATACTCGCTGGATCGTGTGCAGGAGCAGGATTCCAGTAATTCGCAGAGCTACAACCAGGTGAGCTGAGGGGGCGCGGGGATGGTCGGGTTACCGTCGTTCGGGGAAATCGTTGTCGGGCTGGGGGAGTTGGCCATGAAGGGTCCGCTCGGGGCGATGGTGCGAGGGTCCGCGGATATCGATGCCGCGGCGCAGGCGTTGGCCGCCGCCAACGGGGATCAGAGTCCCGAGGCCATCGCGGCGCGTAGCCGGATCCAGGATCTCACCGATAATCAGTTCGACGGCGAATTCCACCACGCCCGTATCCCGGAGGGTTTGTTCGAGAACGTCCGCGGCGCCGATGTGGACGAGTTGTACCGGAAAGCGCAGTCCATCGACGTCGCCGCGATGGACACCCTGTTCCAGATGTGGAACTCGCGGGCCCAGAAACTCGAGACCGGGCTCGCCGAATTCGGGCCCGCCATCCGCGCCGCCATGGCGGAATCGTGGACCGGTGCGTCCGCGTCCGCCGCCGCCACCGGGATCACCGACTATGTGGCCAAGGCGCACAATCTGGTGTCGGCCAGCAAGATCGTGGCCGACAAGGTGGGGTTGGTGAAATCCGCGGTCGAGGTGACCAAACAGAATGTGCAGCCCGCACCCGATACCGGCTGGGCCAGCACTGTCGCCGGCTGGGTTCCGGGGCCGTCCTGGAAGATGGACAGCGACCGCACCAGCGCCGCCGAACTCGCCACCTATTCCGTGCTGGAGAAGGTGTATCAGCCGGGCATCCGGGAAGGCGATACCGCGCAACCGCGGATACCACTGGCCTACAACCCGATACACGATCCCGGCACCACCACCGGCCCCGGCCCGGCGGGAACACAGACCGGGCAGCCGAACGGCAGCACCGACACCGGCGGGCCGCAACCCGGCGCCGCGCCCGCGACCGATAACCCGGAAACCGGTGACCCGGGCGCGAACGAACCGCAGGCGGCAGCCGAAACGCCCGCTTCCACAGAGAATCCGGCGTCCACTACCACCCCTGCCGGACTGGATACGACGACCGCGTCCAGTACACCGTCCCCCGGAACCACCGTCCCGAACACCCCGGGAACACCGTCGACCACACCGGGAAGCCCATCTACCACCCCGGGCGCCCCGGTGGGATCAACTCCGGGCTCACCCGGCGCACCCCTCCCCGGGCAGACGGTCCCGGGCCCCGGAACCGGCACCGGGCCGGGGCGTCCCGGCGCCGCCACGGCCGCGACCGCCGCCGGTCAGAGTCGCGGCACACCCGGGATGGGCCCGATGATGCCGGGCGGTGCGCGCGGGCGCGGCGACGACGACAAAGAGAAACAGAAGTCCGATATCGCCGAAGCGCTGGTCACCCAGGAACACGGTGACGAACTGACCGGCCTCGACCCGGAGCACCGCCCCAAGACGGTTCCACCCGTCCTGGGGGAATGAGGTGCCCGACCCCACCCCGCGCGCCTGGACGTTCTCGGCGCTGGAACTCACCGTGCTCTGGCACGCCATCGGCCGCGATGTCCTGCCCTATCCGCTGCGCTACCGGTCGGCCGAGAGCACCTCCGAAGCCTACGAGCACGCCTACAAGGCGGCCGCGGCCCGGCTGCGCGGTGTCTTCGACGAAGATCTCTACGGCCCGCTGCGGGTGCTGGTGGAACCCGAAGCCCGCATCGAAATCGCCGGGTTCGCCGGCGCCGACCCGCCGGTACCGCCCCGGGTGGAATCCGACCCCACCAGCCGGGTCCGCATCCACGCGGCCGTCTCCGGGCAGAGCGCGGTCCTGCTCACCCAGCAACCCACCGCCGACCCCGTCCGCGGGGGCGACATCCGGCTGATGTTCACCACCGCGCGCACCCTCGCCGCCCGCGTCCTCACCGCGCTGCCCGACACTCCACGCGGCACCGGCCCGGAAATCCGTCTGGACCGCAATGCCGTGGACGAGGCCGGCGACGGGCCATTCACGGGATTCTTCGACGACACCCCGCAGCCCGGACGCCGCGAGGCACAACGATTCTTCGAACGCCCCCGGTCGGCGGTCGTCCACCTGGCCGTCTACGCCGGCGGCGCCTACGACCACCGGCCCGCCCCGGCCCGCGACTTCCATGTCATGGACTATCCCGACGGTCGCTACCGGGTCCGTGCCACCGCCACTGTCACCGCGACCCCCGCCGACCGCGCGGAACTCACCACCCACCTGCGCGATCTGCTCGACCGGACCCTGCACGATCACCGAGAAGACAGCGAACGCTGACCGGGCGGGTTCCGTTCGAGCGCTCGCCGGCCCACCAGAACGAATCGGTCCAGTCCAGTACATGCGAAAACGGTCCGGCCGCAACATCAATGCCCGGTTCCCTCGTCGATCCGTTCGCCCTGCCCGGGCGCGGTCGGCCGACTAATCTTGACGGCGCATACGAAAGCGCCGGTGTCACAACGTGAAAGAGGTCTGATCATGACCGCGATCGGCCGCGGCGGTGTCCGCAACCCCTGGACCCAGCCGGACTACGGTTACTACAACACCCGTTTCGAGCAGTCGCTCACCGAACAGGACACCGCAGGTCAGCTGACCATGATGCGGATGACCCTCAACAAGGAGTCCGCGCCCCCACTGCATTTCCATACCCGCGAGGACGAGTTCTGGACGGTGGTGTCGGGCCGGGTGCGTTTCTGGCTGGGCGGCGCCACGCTGGAGACCTGCGCGGTGCAGGAAGCCGAACCGGGTGCTTTCGTCTTCGGCCCCCGCAATGTCGTGCACACCTTCCAGACCATCACCGATACCGCCGAGGTGCTCATCGGGAACACCCCCGGCGCGCTGGAGGGGTACTTCACGGGCGTCGGCGCCGCGGACGAGCGGCACGACGACGAGCACACCGGGGTGCTGGAGGACTACGGCGTGCACATCGTGGGCCCGCCCCCGGTCTGGAGCGACTGGAACCGCTGACGCCGGTCACCCCTGGTCACCACCACCGCGGGCGGCTATTTCAGCGACCGGCACGACCCCTGCCGTTGCGGCGGGGGTCGCGCCGGACGGTGGCTCCCGGGGGGCCGTTGGTATGCGCGGTGCGCCGAATTCATCCGTTGCGGGTGAGGCGGTGGGCCGCGCGCCTGAGTGTGATGGGCCGACCACTCCAGGAGGGCCGACCATGACCTACCGAACGCAACCCCAGCATTCCCCGGTGCGCCAGGGCGTCGCCGCGGTGACCTCGATCGCGGCGGCGGTGCTGCTGCTGACGGTGGCGGTGCTGTCGATCCTGGCCGGTATCTCGGCCGTCGCCAGCGACGAGCTGTTCGTCGAGGGCCCCGATTACACCCTGCAGTTCTCCGCGACCACGTGGGGCTGGGTGCATATCGTGCTCGGCATCCTGCTGGCGATCGCGGCCATCGCGTTGATGACCGGCGCGCTGTGGGCACGCATCGTGGCGGTGTTCCTCGCGGGGCTGTCCATCATCGCCAACTTTCTGTGGATCCCCTATTACCCGTGGTGGTCGATCATTGTCATCGCGCTGAACATCGTGGTGATCTGGGCGGTGTCGGCCTGGCGGCCGAACGAGATGTGAGCGCGGCCCCGCGCCGGGGCAGCGGGGGGTCTCAACAGGGCGGGCTCCCCGGCCGGGGGAGCCCGCCCCCGGCCTACCCTGAAGCCCCGCTCACGGTGAGCCGTGGCCAGCCGGCGAGGTCGGTGAGCATCCGCCGGTCGTGGGTGGCCACGATGACGGCGGCCGGTGTATCCGACAGCGCCGGGGTGAGTTCGTCGACCAGCGACGCCGACAGGTGGTTGGTGGGTTCGTCGAGGATGAGCACCGTCGGGCGGGCGGCCAGTCGCAGGGCGAGGTGCAGCCTGCGCTGCTGTCCCTGCGACAACCGCCCGACGGCGGTATCGCGCGCCTGTCTCTCCAGTAGACCTGTCGAGGTGAGCGGTACCGGGTCGACGCCGTGGCGCAGGCCGAGCCCGCGGGCGTGCCGGTCGTAGAGTTCCGCGGCGGTGAGTTCGGGATCCCAGCCGGGCACCTCCTGACCGACGAGGGCGATCCGGGCGGTGCCATGACGCCGCACGGCCCCGGTGGTCGGTTCGAGTTCCCCGGCCAGTACCGCGAGCAGTGTCGATTTCCCCGCCCCGTTGTGGCCGGTGATCACGAGACGTTCCCCGGCCGCCAGCGACAGCGCGACGGGAACCGGGAGCCGCCCGGCGACCGTGACGTCGTCACAACTCAGCAGCGGAGCGCCGGGCCGGGCCGGGAGGTCGGGAAACCGTAGCCGCAGCGGGGGGTCGGGCACGGTGACGGTATGCGCCGCCAGCTCGGACTGCCGCCGCTTCAGCGCCTGGACCACACCCGGTGCCCGGGATTGGCGCTGATGCTTACCGGTGCCTTTGTCGGGCCGCCATCCGGTGTCGAGACGGTCGCGGGCGACCGCCACGGCCTCCTTCAGCCGCGCACCTTCGGCGAGTTGTTCCTCGTGCTCGTTCTCCCAGCGGGTCCGGGCCCGGGAACGTCCGTCCTGCCAGCCGGAATAGCCGCCGGCGAAGAGTTGCGGGCGACCGTCCCGGCTGGGGTCCAGGTCCAGGAACTCCTCCGCGATATCCCCCAGCAGCGCCCGGTCGTGGCTCACCAGCGCCAGTCCGCCGGGATGGGCGCGCAGGCGTTCGGTGAGGAAGTCCAGGCCGTCGCGGTCGAGGTGGTTGGTCGGTTCGTCGAGCAGCAGGATGTCGCGGGCGGCGCCGAGCAGGCAGGCCAGGCGCACTCGATAGCGTTGCCCGACCGACAGCGTGGCCAGGGGACGCGCGCGGTCGGTACACGCGTGCAGCGCTGCCAGCGCGATATCCACCCGGCGTTCGGCGTCCCAGGCGTCGAGCGCGGTGGCGGCCTCCAGCGCGGCGGCGTAGGCGTCATCGGCGCCGGGGGAACCGGCCGCGAGTGCGGTGGTGGCGGTATCGAGTTCGCGCAAGGCGCGCCGAGCGGGTCCGATGGTTTCGGCCACCAGATCCCCGACCGTCTCGCCGTCACGAAAAGGTATGGCCTGCTGGGCGACTCCGATCGTGCCGGTCCGGCCGACCGTGCCGCTGTCGGGGCGCACCAGCCCGGCCAGTACGTGCAGCAGGGTGGTTTTACCGCGTCCGTTCTCGCCGACCACGGCCAGCCGCGAGCGATGGGACACCGTGACGGAGACGTCGGTGAGCACCGGACGGGATCCGAGTGTCACCGATACCGAGGTCGCCCGGATATGCGCGTGCGTCCCTGCGGGCAACTGATCCTGCTGTGGGGGCGGGAGACTTCCGCCGTCGGAAAAAGAGACGTCGGATGTGGTGGATACGGGTGTGTGCGGGGCCGATCGGCCCCGTTGCGAAAGAGACACTGATTCTCCGCGGCTCGAGGGTGGAGCCGGGACAGCGAGAAACCGCCCGGCACGACTGCTCGGACGGCGGCTTCAGAAGAGGAGTGTGATCCGGGTCGCCGCCGTCAGCGGAGCGACCAGGGCTTCGGCGATACAGTGCCTACAAACATGGGCACCACGGTAGTGAACGGCTACAGGAGAGGCCAGGGAATTTTCGGCATTGTCACGGATGTCATCCGCTACTGCCTTACAAGTTCTGCTCGATCGGCCGACCGGCGATAACATATCCGGGACTGTGACCGATCGAAAGCAAATTTTAGTATGTCTTTACCTGTGATATCGGTGATCGTGCCGGCCCGTATCACCACCGCGGAAGGCCGCGCGCAACTCGACGAACAGCTCACCGCGCTTGCCGGGCAGGACCATACCGAGCCGTTCGAAGTGATCATCGCCGACAACGGATCGCGGCCCGGCCTGGAAACCTTCACCGGGGAACATCCCTGTCGCGAGCAGTTGCGGATGCGGTACGTGGCGGCCACCCGGGGCTCCGGCGCCTCCTACGCCCGCAATGTCGGAGCCGAGGCGGCCGCGGGATCGGTGCTGCTGTTCTGCGATCACGACGATCGCGTGTATCCGCAGTGGATTCGCCGGCTGACCGAGCACCTGGAATCGGGCTACGACCTGGCCAGTTCCGCGGTCGAGGGCGACACCCTCAACACCGCCGACCCGCGCACCGTCGCCCCGATCGCCGCGCCGGAGCACTTCCAGCCGGCGGGTGTGCGGGTGCCGATCCTGGTCGGATGCAGTATGGCCTGCCGTAAGGATGTGTATCTCGAACTCGGTGGATTGGATACCGGATACCCCGCCAACGAAGATATCGAGTTCGGCTGGCGTGCGGCCCGGCATGGTTACCGGGTCGGGTTCGTGCAGGCCGCGCTGGTGGCCTACCGGTACCGGCCGGATTTCCGCTCCGGCTACCGGCAGGGCATCGCCCGCGGCCGCGGCCTGACACGGCTGCACACCGACTTCCCCGGAAACGGATTGCCGGTGGCGCGGTTCTTTCCGCAACTCCGGTGGATCGCGCAGGTGCTACTCGCCCGCAACCTGGCGTCCGAGGAGCGCGGTCTGCTGCTCGGTCTCGCGATCGGACAACTCCGCGGGCCGCGGCCCGCCCGTGCAGCCCGGGCGGCGGTACAACCTCTGCCCGGGATATCCGGCGGCCGTCAAGCGAACGTGCCGCCGGCCAGGAATCGGGTGGGTGACATCGCTACAACAACTGGCTCACATCCGGACCGGAATGCGCCGTGACGATTGATCGCCGGTGCGAGGGGTCGATAGGAACGAGGGCATGTCTGCCACCACGAAGTCATCGAAAGCCCTCGCGGTAGCCGCGCTCTCGGCCGCCGCGTTCGCTTCGCCGATCGTGGCCGCCGCCCAACCCAAACTGCCCGATAGCGGCGACTGCAGCGATATCCCCGAGGTCCGCGCCGACGATCCCACCTCGTACTGGGAATGCGACGAATCCACCAACGAGTACAAGCGCACCCACTGCCCGGCCGGTGAGTCGGCCGTGTCCTGGATGAACGAGGGCGTTATCTGCCTCGCCCCGGGCGAATAGCTGCCGGTTCCGGCGTACTGCCCGGTGCGCTCAGGAGGGCATGTGCTCAGGACAACGGGAATTCGACGCCGGTGAGTTCTTCGGACACCTCCCACAGCCGTCGCGCCACCGTCACATCGCTGGCCTGCGCCGAACGCCCGACCAGGGTCGGATACCCGTGCATCTCCCCGCGACCGTCGGGGCCGACGTAGCTCGCACCGGGCAGATCCTGGGTGGCGGCGAACAGGGTGGGGAGCGCGGCCTGCTCCGGGGTCTGGGCCAGGAGGCGCCCGGCCATATGAACGATGCCGACCAGGAACTTCGGCCGGTTCGCGGTGCCCAATTCGGTGGCCGCGTAACCGGGATGCGATGCCGTGGCGCGCACCGCCGAACCGGCCTGCCGGAGGCGGCGTTCGAGTTCGAGGGTGAACAGCAGGTTCGCGAGTTTGGACCGGCCGTAGGCTTTCACCGGGCCGTAACCGCTCTTGGCGAAATCCAAGTCGTCGAAATCGATGGTGCCGACCTTGTGCGCGCCCGACGCCAGCGTCACCACGCGGTCGGTGATATGCGGCAGTAGTCGGTTGGTCAGCGCGAAATGGCCGAGATGATTGGTACCGAACTGCATTTCGAAGCCGTCCTTCGTGCGGCCCCGCGGAACCATCGCGACCCCGGCGTTGTTCACCAGGATCGAGATATCGCCCTGCCAGGATTCGGCGAATTCGCGGATCGACATCGAATCGGCGAGGTCGAGCCGCCGCACCTCGTGGCTGCCCCCGATCACCCGGGCGGCCTCGTTGCCGCGGCCGATATCGCGGACGGCGAGCACCACATGCGCGCCGGCCCGGGCGAAGGCGGTGGCCGTGCCGAAACCGACACCGCTGTTGGCGCCGGTGATCACCACGGTGCGGCCGTCGAGCTCGGGCAGATCGGCGGCGGTCCAGTGCGAAGAACTCATATCCAGACCGTAGCGCGCGGCACCCCACCCGCAACCGCGCGCGTGGCCGGTGCGCCGAATCGGTAACGGCAGCCGCGGCGGCCGAGAAGTACTGATCAGAGGTGGTGGAGACGGAAACACGAGTAGCCTGGTGCACGCGTTCCCGCGTGCCGGGTCGTGAGTGTGCACGAAACCCGATCTCCGCTGTTTCCCGCGATACCGGCCGCGCGTCTCCGGTCCGGTTCGCACCGGCTTTTCCGTTCGACCAGTCGTCACCGGAAAGGATCGTCGATGTATCGCTCACGCAGGTCTGTAGTCACCTCGGCGTCGGCCTTCGCCGCGCTGACCGTGGCGCTGGTGGCGGCCGCCCCCACCGCACCGGCGGCCGTCACCGATTTCCGGGTGACTCCGGGAATCGATTGGGGTAGTAGTTCATCGGCGTTCGGCACCGGCTGCTCCTACACCGCGACCGCTGCCGCCGAACCGGGTGAATATGTGAGTTTCTACGACAGTCAAAAGGGGTCCTTCGACCCGCCCGGCGCGATACTCGTCGGGAAATCCGGGACTGTCACAGCGCGGTGGACCCCGCACACCCGGGGCACCCACAACCTGCACGCCGAGCAGATCGGCAGCCGCCAGTCGGTGGTGGTGGAGGTCGGGACCGGAGTGGATCTCGGGTCCGCCTGCCCGGTGCTGTAACCGGTCGATATCCGAGCCGGGACGATCCCGGTTTTCCACAGCAGTTCGAACTCCCACAGAGCACGGGCAATTCAGGGTCCGGCGCCGATGCGACGGCTCTCGATCGGAAGGAATACGGATGGGGGATACGACTCGTTCGCGACGCCCGAGAGGTGCCGCGGCCGTGATCACCCGGTTCACTGTCAGATTGGACGAAGGTCTGCTGGGCACCGAACTTCTGGTGACAGCGGTGGTGTTCTCGCTGTTCACCGTGGTGATGGGCCTGACCGCCGATGGCGTCGCGTGGGCGCTCGGCTACTGCGGGGCCGGTGGCGCGGGCGCTGCCGCCGCGCTGCGGGTCACCCGGACGGATTGGCGGCGACAGTGGCCGGCGCTGGCCGGGATCGCGCTGTTCAACGTGATCCTGCTGTTCGTGTACGGGCGGCTCTCCGGCGGTATCTGATCGCCGGCGGCCGGTGCGCGGGGGTTGTGCGGGGGTCTGCGAGCTGCCATGCTCGTGCCCATGACCTCTCATGGAAAGGGCGTCCTGCGCCCGGTTCGTTGAACCCCCGCGCGGCCACCTTCGTGGCCCACGCGCTATCCCTTGCCGCACTGCATGGTCCGGGCCCGTGGCCCCGCAGCGGCTATCCATTACCGGACGACGATCCTGCGGCCGGTGCGGTAATTCTTCCCAGCGTCGTTCACGACGGTGTCTCCACTCATCATTTCCGCCCCGAATCCCAGCCCGTATCCGAACTGGCCGATCTGATACTCGCCCGGCTCGACGAGCCCGCGAGATTACTCGACGCGCTCGCCGAGCTACAAGCCGTCCGGATCGCCGATGATCTGGTCCGCGAATTGCGTTCGCGCCCGGTGTCCCGCGAAAAGCTGCGTCTGGCGGCGCGGTTCGTCGTCGAGCACGCCACCCGGCGCGAAGTCGCGAAACTCGGCATCGTGCTGCTCGGTGTGAGCGGCGACGAACGCGACGGCGAACTACTGCAACTCCTCGGGTCGCTCGAGGAGTTCGCCCTGTTCGCCGTCGTGGCACTGATGAACACCCAGCCCGATCCGCAGCGCAAGGTTTTCGAATTGGCGCGGCGGCTCGACGGCTGGGGCCGGATCCACGCGGTGGAACGGTTGCGGGGATGCGCCGACCCCGATATCCGGGCGTGGTTGCTGCGCGATGGTTTCCGCAACGGCGTGATGAACGAATATCTCGCCCATCTCGCGGCCACCACCGGCGGCCTGTACGAGGCGCTGCTCGAACCCGATATCGACGACGCACTGCTCGACGGCGCCGCCGATATCCTGCGGGCTCTCGAAATGGGCGGCCCGGCCGAGGATATGCGCGACTACGAGGACGCGGTTCCGGTCATGCACCGGTTCGGTGAATTGCTCGACACCGCCGAACCCACGCTCGGGCGGCTGGACGCGGCACTTTCCCTGCGCCGGCTGATCACGCGCGATAGTTTCCCCTGGCCCGAGGGTGAACCTGCGCGGCTCGCCGCCCGATACGAGGCACTGACAGGTCAGCGTCGATGGCGTGATCTGGTGCGGCGGACGCTCGTTTCGCGCGGCGAATCGGCGGCGCCGCCGGACAGTGATGCCGAGTCGCGCGCCGCAAGCAGATATTCGGCCAACGTCGCACTCTCGTGTGCCCGCCGGCTCGAGATGCGGGTATGGGAGGAAGCGGTCGCCTGCCTGCGGTCCGATCGCCACAACCCCTATATCTGGCAGTGGCTGCTGCACTCCGACGGCCGGGCCGATGTGGAGCGGGTGGCGGCACTGGCCGCCGAGCTGCTGCCGTTGGGCGAGCTGGCATCGGGACCTTCCGAGTCACTGGGGTTGAGCAGCGAGTACGACGCGGATATGTGCCTGGAACTGGTCGTGCGCAAGCTGAGTGATCACCCGGGGATCGGTGCGGAACTGATCCCGGTGGCACTCGCGAACCGGGTGGTGCGGTGTCGCCGGGCCGCCCTGACGGTGTGCCAGGAGTGGCCGCCGGAAACCCGTCCGCCCGAGGTGGTCGCCTTGGTCCGGGCTGCCGCGGACCATGAGACCAACGCCGACCTGCGCGCGGAGATGCTCGCGTTCCCGCCGAGCTGAGGTTCTCTTCGCGGGCCCGGTGGGGAGGACCGCGGCATGGAACCTATCCCGCGGCGTGCGGGGAACTCCCGGGCTCGGGGTGCTGGATGGCCGTGAAGGTCATCCGGTCTCCCCGATACAGCGACCGGCGGTGTTCGATGGGCACGCGGGCGGGGTCGTAGGACACCCGGTTGAGCAGGAACATCGGGGTGCGGGTGTCCACGGTGAGCAGCGCGGCCTCGCGGGCGTCGGGCAGGGTGGTTTCGATACTGTCCACGGCCTCGGCGAAGGCGACCCCGCGACTCGCGATTTCGGCGTAGAGCGATTGGGTGTAGTCGAAGGTTTCGATCAGGCCGGGGTAGCGGTAGGCGGGCAGGCGGGTCGTCTCCAGGCCCAGCCGGACGCCGTCGGTGGTGAGGACGCGTTCGAGTTGTACGACGGGATCGCCGGGTTCGATGGCGAGCATGGCCGCGAGTTCGGCCTCGGCGGGGAACTGGGACCAGCCCACGAGTATTCGGGTGGCGCTGCGGCCTTCCGCGCGGGCCGCTTCGGTGTAGGAGCCCAGGGCCAGGGGCAGAACGAGTTTGGGGCCGGCGACCAGCGTCGCTTTGCCCTGTCGTTCGATCCGCCCGGCGACCAGTAGTTCCCGCAGGGCCTGGCGCACGGTTTCGCGGGCCACGTCGAAGCGCACGGCGAGGTCGCGTTCGGAGGGTACGGGGGCGCCTTCCGGCAGCCCGTCGAGCAGTTTCTCGATTCGAGCCCGGACGATCTGATGTTTGAGAACCCGCGGTTCGGCCGTGGACGACACGGGCCAACCCTACCGCGATGCTGGTCTATACCAGCTGTTAACCAGCCGTTCGCCCGGCGTCCGATCCCTGGTATAGACCAGGGTGCATGCTCGATCCCGTGCACGACATCAGCGATATCACCCTGGTTGTAATGGATATGGCCGGCACCACGGTGGCCGACGACGGCGCGGTGGTCCGCGCGTTCGACGCCGCCGCCACGGCGGTCGGCCTGCCCGAGAGCGGCCCCGAGCGCGAGCAGGCCCGGCAGTACGTGCTCGACACCATGGGACAGTCGAAGATCGCGGTGTTCACCCATCTGTTCGGCGATCGGGCCGCCGAGGCCAACGCCGCGTTCGAATCCGCCTACGAGGGTTTCGTCGACGAGGGCGGCGTCACCCCGATCCCCGGCGCCGAACAGACCATCACCGAACTGCGTGCGGCCGGGATCAAAGTCGCGCTGACCACAGGTTTCAGTAAGCAAACGCAACAGCGGCTCCTCGAAGCCCTCGGGTGGACCGATATCGCCGACCTCGTCCTGGCCCCCGCCGACGCCGGCCGCGGCCGCCCCTACCCCGATCTGGTGCTCACCGCGGTCCTGCGCACCGAAACCGATGATCTGCGCCGCGTGGCGGTCGTCGGCGACACCTCCAGCGATATCCTTTCCGGCCTCCGCGCGGGAGCCGCCGTCGTGATCGGAACCCTCACCGGCGCCCACGACGCCCCGGCGCTGCGCGATGCCGGCGCCACCCACGTCATCGACTCCGTCTCCGAACTGCCCGCCCTGCTCTTATCCGCCTGATCCGCTACACCCCTTCTCCCCGAGGACGTTCCATGTTCTTCCGTCGTCACGCCGCGGCCGCCGCCCTCGCCGGCCTCGCGCTCACCCTTTCCGCCTGTTCCGGCTCCGGTGATTCCGACGCCCTGAACGAAAAAGGTTTCCCCGAGACCCTGACCCTGGCCGCGATCCCGGCGGAGAACTCCACCGATCTGAAGGCCAGCTACGATCCGCTGATCGCGCTGCTGGAGCGGGAAACCGGCTCGGAGGTCGACTTCGTGCAGGCCTCCGACTACGCCGGCGTGGTCGAAGGGATGATCGCCGGGAACGTCGATCTGGCGTTCTTCGGACCCTTCGCCTACGTGGTCGCCGGGGTGAACGGCGCCGATCTCACCCCGCTCGCCGCGGGTATCCAGGAAAAGGGCGGTAAGCCCGGCTACCAGTCCTACGGCCTGGCCAAGACCGATAACGCCGCCGTATCCGGTCTCGCCGATTTCAAGGGTAAGAAGGTGTGCTTCGTCGATCCGAGTTCGACCTCCGGATTCCTCTATCCGACGGCCGGATTGATCGAATCGAAGGTGATCGCTTCGGGGTCGGAAGCCGATGTGTCGGCCGGTGTGCAGCCGATCTACGCCGGCGGGCACGACGCGTCGGCCCTGGCCGTCGCCGCCGGTGACTGCGACGCCGGGTTCGCCTTCGACACGATGGTCGACAAAACCCTGATCGAGAAGGGCGACCTGAAACCGGGCCAGCTGAAGACGGTGTGGAAATCCGAGACCATCGCCGGATCGCTGTTCGCCGCGAACAATGCGCTCGGCACCGAGACCGTCGGCAAGCTGAAGACGATCTTCACCGAGAAGGTGAATGCCGAATATATGCTGGAGCAGGGGTTCTGCACCGGCGACTGCCGGATCACCGACGAACGTATCTGGGGCGTCGCGCCCGCCGAGGACGCCGACTACAACGGCGTGCGGCATGTCTGTGAGGTCACCGGCTCCGAGAAGTGCAAGGGCTGATTCCGATGCCTCCCGCGCCCCACCGGCCGACCGTCGCCGGAGACGACACCGTCCTCTCCGCGCGGTCGGTCACCAAGAAGTTCGGTGCCACCACCGCACTCGAGGACGTGTCGTTCGAGGTACACCGCAGTGAAATGGTCGTGCTGCTCGGACTCTCCGGGTCCGGCAAATCGACGCTGCTGCGGTGTCTCAACGGACTGCATCCGGTCACGTCGGGGGAGGTCGAGGTCGACGGCACCCGCGTCGACCTCGCCTCCGGGGCGCGGCTACGGGCGCTGCGCCGCGACGTGGGGTTCGTCTTCCAGCAGTTCAACCTCGTCGGCCGGCTCAGCTGCCTGGAGAACGTCCTCATCGGCGGGCTCGGGCGGATCCGGTTCCCGCGCTACGGCGCGCTCACCTATCCCAGGCGGATGCGTGCCGAAGCGCTGGAACACCTCGACCGGGTCGGGCTGGCCGATCTGGCCGAACGCCGCGCCGACACCCTCTCCGGCGGCCAGCAGCAGCGGGTCGCGATCGCTCGCACGCTGATGCAGCGGCCCGCCGTACTCCTCGCCGACGAACCGGTGGCCTCACTGGACCCGGAGAACGCGGGTGTGGTGATGGATCTGCTGTTCCGGGTGTGTATCGAGGAGAAGCTGACGGTGCTGTGCACCCTGCACCAGGTCGATCTGGCGATGGGCTGGGCGCACCGGCTGATCGGTCTGCGCGGCGGGCAGAAGGTACTCGACCGTCCTGCGGTCGGGATGTCGCGGGACGAGGTCATGGAGGTCTACCAGCGGGTCGAACCGGCGACCGCGAGCTCCGACGCGGCCGAACCGCGATGAGCACGCTGCTCGCCCCGCGCCGCGCGAAGCCGGAACCGGCCGCGCCGCGCGGGCTCCGGACCGTCGCGCTGCGGGCCTGCGCGCTGGTCGCGGTACTGGCGACCCTGGCCGCGTCGTGGTACATCGACTTCGCGCCGGCCACCCTGATCGACGGGGTGGACGAGATCGCCGCCCTGCTGGAACGGATGCTGCCGCCGCGGCTGGACGACCCCGGCCGTATCTCGACACTGGCCGTCGAAACCCTGCTCATGGCGATTCTCGGGACCGTGCTCGCGGCCGCGGCCTCGATACCGCTGGCCTTCCTGGCCGCCCGCAACACCACACCGCATCCGGCGGTGTACGGCGTGGCGCGGGCCGTCATCACCTTCTGCCGGGCGATGCCGGATCTGCTGTTCGCCGCGCTGTTCGTCCGTGCGCTGGGCATCGGGGTGCTGCCCGGAATCCTCGCGCTGGCCCTGCATTCCATCGGAATGCTCGGCAAACTGTTCGCCGACGCCATCGAGCAGACCGATCCCGGCCCCCGGGAGGCGGTGCGCGCCACCGGCGCCGGCTATTTCCGGGAAATGCTGAACGCGGTGGTCCCGCAGGTGGTTCCCGCCTGGATCGCCACCTTCGTCTACCGCATCGATATCAATCTCCGGATGTCGGTGGTGCTCGGATTCGTCGGCGCGGGCGGGATCGGATTCGCCCTCCAGGACGCGTTACGCGGCCTGATCTATCCCCGGGCGCTCGGGATCGTGGGCGTGATCCTGGTGATCATCGCGGCGATGGAAGTACTGACCATTGTCATCCGCCGCACGCTGCTGACGCCCTCCCAGGCGGGCCCGCGCCGGGACCGGGTCACCCGCTTCGTCTTCGGCACCCTGCTGGCGGCGAGCGCACTGGCCGCCCTGATGGTGCTCGATATCGGTCTCGGGGAACTGTTCACCTGGCCGTTGCCGTCGTTCGAGGTCTTCGGGCGCATGATTCCGCCGAACTTCGAGGCCCTCGGCACGGAACTGTTCGATGCCGCGCTGCAAACGGTCGCCATCGGGCTGGTGGCGACGGCGATCGGCGTGGTGCTGTCGATTCCGCTGGGGATCCTCGGCGCCGCCAACGTTTCGCCGCATCCGGTGCTGTACTGGTTCGCCCGCGCCTGGATCCTGGTCGTCCGGGCGGTACCGGAACTCATCATCGCGGTGGTGTTCGTCGCCGCCCTGGGGCTGGGGCCGATCGCCGGAACCTGCGCGCTGGCCATCGGTTCCATCGGTTTCCTCGGCAAACTCGTGGCCGACGGGGTGGAGGAGATCGACCCCGGACCCCTCGAAGCGGTCCGGGCGGTGGGCGGCGGCTGGTGGAAAACCCTGTTCGCCGCGGTCATACCGCAGACCGTGCCGTCGATGATCGGATCGAGCCTGTATCTGCTCGACGTCAATATCCGCACCTCCACGGTGCTGGGCATCGTCGGCGCGGGCGGTATCGGCTATCTGCTGTTCGAGGCCATCCGCACCCTGAACTTCGATATCGCGGGCGCGATCGTGATCGTCGTCTTCGTCATCGTCTACACCATCGAAAGGTTGTCCGGATGGATACGCTCACTCGTCGTCTGACCCGCGCGGCGATCTGGTCCGGCGACGAGGTGCGGGTGCGCGAGGTCGATATTCCCGACCCCGGCCCCGGTGAACTGCTGGTCCGGGTCCGGCTGGCCACCGTCTGCGGCAGCGATCTGCACACGGTCTCGGGGCGGCGCAGTGCGGCATGTCCGTCGATTCTCGGGCACGAGGCCGTCGGGCAGGTAGTAGCCGCCGGTCCGGGCGCCGAACGCGAGGCCGGGGAGCGGATCGTCTGGTCGGTGACCTCGGCCTGCGGCCGGTGCGCCCGCTGCCGCCGCGGGTTCACCGCCAAATGCGAGCGGGTGCGCAAGGTGGGGCACGAATCGTTCACCGGGGACTGGCCGCTGTCCGGCGGTTACGCCGAGCACATCCTGCTCCCGGCAGGGGTGACCACCGTATCGGTACCGGAGACGATGCCCGACGCGGTCGCCGCGCCCGCCGGGTGTGCCACCGCGACCGTGATGGCCGCCCTGGAAGCGGCCCGTGAGCCGGCCGGGCGCCGGGTGCTGATCTGCGGTGCCGGGCTGCTCGGGATCACCGCCGCGGCGGCCTGCGCCGAACACGGCGCCCGGGTGGAGGTCACCGACCCGCACCAGGAACGCCGCGAACTGGCCGGCCGCTTCGGCGCGGTCCCCGACACCGGCGGCCCGGTCGATATCGCCTTCGACTTCTCCGGCTCGGCCTCCGCCGTGGCCACCGCGCTGTCCCGGCTCGACCTCGGCGGCACCCTGGTCCTCGCCGGATCGGTCACCCCGGGACCGGCCGTAAACGTGGATCCCGAAGCGGTCGTCCGGGGCTGGCTGACACTCACCGGGGTGCACAACTACGAGCCTCGCCACCTCGTCCGCGCCGTGGATTTCCTCACCGCGACCCTCGGCCACCGGCCCTGGCACGACCTCGTCGCCGACCCTGTCGGGCTGGACGAGATCGGCCTCGCACTCGGCCCCGCCCCGCGCAACATCCTGCGCACTTCCGTTGCGCCCTAGCCTCGCCCGGTATCGGGCGATCCACCCGAGGCCTACTCTGACGAGGTGAAACCGCTCGAACGTCCGGTCCATTTCGCCTTGACCTACGTTGTTGCTTCTGTCCTTCTCGGGCCCGCGATCTACCTGGGCGGGCACGTGATCTTCACCGGCGGAGTCATGGATTACTGCGACAGCGCGCACGGTGGTTCGGCCCGAGCGAAATTCGCTGCCGCACAGGGGTTTCAGGTTGCCGGTGCCGTGACCATGCTGGCAGCAGGACTTCTGCTACTCGCCCGGCTGTGGACGGCCGAAAGGATCGGCCGGCTTCGGGTTCTGGCGAGTAGCGTGGGAATCGTCCTCATGATGTGTGGATTCGCCTTTCTGATCCAGATATCCGGTCCGGCCGGGCAGTCCTGCCGGTGGTGATCCAGTGACAACACAGATCGACAGATACGGGTGGGACCTGCGATGACGGAAATACATCTGACCGGCGACTCTCTGGAACTGCCCGGTGGCGCCCGGGTCCGGTTCGTGCGGACGCTGCGACTGCCCGAGGAGGGGACCTATCCGCTTCCGCCGGGGTTGGGGTCGTTCCCGCTGCGGAGGGTCGCGGACTACCCGGATACCGTCCCCGAGCAGTGGCGGGAGCGGGGCGGGGTGATGTTGCCGGTGTACCAGCGTGAAGCGATGTGGCTGCGGTTCGGCGCGACCGTGCCCACCGCGTTGAAGATCGGAGTCGGGAAGGTGTGCGCGGTATCCGGGAATCCCTGGTCCGGCACGCTCACCCGCGACCCCCAGAACTATGTGCCGCTGCCGCGGCAGCCGTGGCTGGACGGCATCAACTCCGGTCACGGCACCGTCCGTCAATTCGTCGCGCTGCCGCTCGGTCTCGGTGCGACGGTCGAGGGGCAGGTCACCGGTAGTGAGCAGTGGGGCGGGGTCCAATTGGCGGTGCACGGGCTCACCGCCGCGGCGCGCGAGGCCTGGGACCGGGAACAGGAAGCCGCTCGGGCCCGCCGCGCGGAAATGCGGCGGCGGGCGAACACACTGCCGGGGGCAGGGTACGGCTCGGCGCCGCTCGCGCAGGCCCCGGCCGGTGCGGCGCCGGCGGAACCCGGTGCGGCGCCACGCCGGCCGGGAGCGTCTCCGATGGGGCTGGGTGCCGGTGGGCGGATGCGGCAGCAGATCTTCGAGGACACCCGGCCTGTCGGGGACTACCGCGCGGAAGCCCACGGCCGGGTTTTCGTCCATCTCGCGTCGGCGGCCGAATGGCAGGAGATCACCGGGGAACCCGCCCCACCCACTCCGGTGACCGCGCAAGCGTATGCGGCACAGGGGCTGCCGTGGTTCGACTATTACGACGCCGACGCCGGGGATCTCCCGCCCGCCCCCGATCTGACCGCCGTGCAGGCCAGCGGCGACTGGTTCCCCGAGTCCGAACCGGACGCCCCGCTGGAAGCGCCCCTGCCCACGTACCACCTGAACGACAAACCGGTCCAGGACGGACAGTGGTGAAGCCGGGGTGATCCCGGCCCGGGCACAAGAGAAGGGGATGCACCCACCGGGTGCATCCCCTCACTCGTGACTCGTCGAGGTCAGGGCTGACCCGTCGCCACTGCGGTCAGCGCATCGATGAACGGCTGCCCGCCCAGCGCGGCACCGCCGACCAGCGCGCCGGTCACCATTCCGACCGGCGCCGTGATGAGGCTGAAGATCCCGAGACCCACCAGTCCGCCGATGAATCCGCCGATCACACCACCGGCGATCATGCCGACGATGTTCTGATTGGCCTGGTCGATGAACCGGTCGAAGGAGCCGATGTTCTTCAGCTCGGCGATATCGCCGGGGCTCACCTGCGGTGTCAGCGTCAGCGTCTGCCCGTTGTCGGCGATGTCGTGCCCGACCGGGATCGAGCGGCCCGCCACCTGGAAGGTCAGCGGGAATTGGGTGACCTCCGCGCCGTCGGCGGCGGTCAGAGTGACGGTGGTGCCGTTGTCGGTGAGCGCGAACGCACCCGCGTCGACATGGGTGCTCACCTCGCGGGCATCACTGGAAAGCGTGGACTCGTAGCCGATCCCCTGCTGCACACCGGCGGTCGAAACGCCCTCTGTCGCGGGTGCGGGCGCCGCATTCGCCGCGCCGGCGGTGATACCGACGGCCGCGACGGCCATGAACGCGACAGCACTGAACTTTCCGAATTTCATGACTGAAAATCCTCCCCAGAATTTCGGCTGCCCTGAGTTGGGCTCGCCGCGGCACGACAGTACTACGCACCGAGACCGGCGAAGCAAATGTTCCGCGACGTGGGGGAATCATTGTGAATGAGAGAGTTCCGCGGAATTACTGTCATTAGCCGGACATTGGCCCGACGGCCCAGTGAATCGGTTCCATGAATCCCGGACAGCGGGAACCCGCAGATGATTTCAGTTCGCCGGGACGTTCGTGAATTGGTTCGTATCAATTGCCCGATGGTTGTCGAATGTGCGACGCCGCTTTTCGAACCGCGGGGCGGCGATGGATTTCACCGTGACGAAATTGCAGGTTCCTTGCGACACGCAACTATTTCTGTGAACACAATCACAGCGCTCATTAATTATTCTCACCGTGCGGAACGGAAACTCAGCGGCGTTGGATGCGCTCTTCCGGCGCCGCCACCGGCCCGCGATCACGCAGATAGGTTTCCAGCGCGTCCAGATCGGTGGGTCCGACCGCGGTATCGGTACCGCGGGTGAAAACGGTGAAACCGTCACCGCCGGAGGCGAGGAAATTGTTGGTGCTCACCCGGTAGACCGCGACCTCGTTCACCGGCCGGCCGGCGATCCGCACCGAACCCTCGATCACCTTGTCGCCCGGTGCCGCCGCCTCGTCATAGGCGTAGGTGAGGCCCGCCACCGACAGAATCGCCGGTTTGCTCGTGTTGTCCCACTGTTGTTCCAGCAGATCGAGGATCTGGCGACCGGTGAGGGTCAGCGTCACCACCTGATTGCCGAAGGGCTGGGTCTCGTAGATGTTTCCGTAGGTGATCGGTCCTGGATCGATATCGGACCGCACACCACCGGGATTCATGAACGCCGCCACCGCCTGCGCGGAATCGTCGGTGGCCTCGAGCATGGCGTCGGCGATCACCGCGCCCAGGGGGGATTCGCCGGTGGCGCTACCCCGGGCCAGCGGCGCGGTGGCGGTGCCGACCACCCGTTCGGCGCGGGGCGCGGCCTGTCCGGCGTAGTAGTCGATCATCGCGGTGACGGCCGGATCGGGCTCGATATCGCGGGTGACCACCCGGTTCACCGCCCTCGCCGAAACCCGCCCATCCTCGAAACGCAGCGTGATATCGGTGATCAACCGCCCGTAGGACGAGCCCTGGGTCACCACCTTCCCGCCGAACTCGCAGACGTAGGGCTGATGGCTGTGTGCGGTGAGCAGGACCTGAACCGCCGGATCGGTGCGCGCGGCCAGGTCGGGAACATCGGGACCGATATCGGCGCAGCCGTTGTAGTCGGTGGTCTCGGGCGGGGTGCCCTGGGCGCCGCCGTCGTGCACCAACGCCACCACGGTCTCCGCGCCGGCCTCCTGCATGGCGGGTACGTACTTGTTGATGGCGTCGGCCTGATCGCCGAAGGTGTAGCCGCGGATACCCTCGGGGAAGACCAGGTTCACGGTGTCGGGGGTGACGGTGCCGACCACCCCGATCTTGTGCCCACCCACCTCGACCATCGTCCACGGCCGCACCTCCGGGGGCACCGCGCCGCGGGCGTCGGTGAGGTTCGCGGCCAGGAAAGCGAAATCCGCGCCGGTGAACGGTTCGCCCGGTACACACCCGTCCGGCGCACATCCGCCCTTGCTCAGGCGGGCCAGTTCCAGTACCCCGTGGTCGAGTTCATGGTTGCCCACCGCCGAAGCGGCGACGCCGACCCGGTTCAGGAAGGATACGGTCGGTTCGTCGTGGAACAGCGACGACACCAGCGGGGCGGCGCCGATATTGTCGCCGGCCGACAGGACCGCGCTGTCCGGATAGGCGGTCCGCAGCCGTTGCAGGTGAGCGGACAGATACGCGGCCCCGCCCGCGGTGTATTCACCGACCAGTCCGTTGCTCGCCTCCGGGGGTTCGAGGTGGCCGTGCAGGTCGTTGAACCCGAACAGATGCACCTCGCCCGGCCCGGCGGCCGGGAGGTCGGCGGTGGAGACCAGCGGCACCGTTCCGGGTGGGGCGGCGGGTTCACCGGACCCGGAACATCCGGCGAGCAGAACGAGACCCATGACCAGAGCGCAGCCGGAGGCGGCGCTACGCACAACACCCATACCGCCCGACTCTGGCAGCTCCGGACAGCCGCTGAGCGACGCCACGGTGAATTTTCTCCCGCCGGTTGCCGAGGTGCGAGATGCGTCCTGACCTGCATACACCTTGTCCAGGCGCACGACACGGGGAGCTGTGCCGAAAGAAATCCCGGCCCGGCCGATGAGTTTCACCGGGCCATCCCGTCCGAACTTGCGGGGGCGGCGGTCCGTGAATCCGAGACATTGGGCCGTCGCCCCCTTCGGACGTCAGGCGGTTCCGGCAACAGAATCGGACCCTGTTCGCGCCGCGCTGTCCGAGAGCACATGCGCGACTTCCGCCGCCCGCCACCGCGTATTGATGGGTACCGGGTTCGCCCCGGCGGCGGCGATCGCCAGGGAGGCTTCCAGGAATTCGATATCGTTGCGAGCCATCACCGCCACTCGATCCCCGCGGCCGATACCGGCATCCACCAGGGCCGACGCGAGCCGTCCGGCGCGGGCATGCGCTTCGGGCTGCGAGCGGGTCCGGGAACCGCAGGTGATGGTGGGAACCGGCGGTTCAGTCATGCACCTCGGTCTCGCACAGCGGTGTCGCCCCGTACCGGATGAGTTCCCGGCGGCGGGCACGGTATCGGCGTCCGTGCGGGCCCGGACGCCGATACCCGGTTACCTCAGTACGAAACCGTTTCCGCGACCCCGCCGAGATGGCGGGCGAAGAACCGGGCCGAGCTGTCACGCTCGTATTCGGGCACCTGGTTGTAGCGGCCCGGATGGGCGTGCAGGGTCTTCTCCTTCGACGCGATGGCGTCGAACAGCGCGACCCCGGAGTCGCGGTCCATGTTCTCGTCGTCCCACGGAATCCGGTACTCGACCGGGACGGTGACCTTCCTCGCCGCCTCGATCAGCGCGTCGTCCACGAAAACTCCACCCAGGCTCAGGGCGGCGATCCGGGAATCGGCCGCCGCCAAAAGCAGCCCGGTCACGACACCCAACGTCATACCGCCGAAGCCGATCGGCGTCTCGGCGCCGATCTCGGGCAATGCCTGCAGGGCATCGAGGGCCGCCTGCCATTCCGGCACCGCACGCTCCGCCAGCGACCTGTTGTATTCGACGACGATCGGGGCGATCGGCTCGTCCGCTGCCAGAGCCGCATGAATTGCCTCGGCCCACCGTTGATCCTGCTGGTTGCGTGGCCGGTCGCCGTGGCCGGGCGCGTCGACGGCGGCGACGGTGAATCCGTAGGTCGTCACGCAATGGAGTGCGCCGGCCAGTAGTCCGGGCGCCTTCTTGTGCATGCCGCCGGCATGCCCCGACAACAGCAGTGGTGCGCCGGTGGTTCCGGATGCGGGCGACCAGAGCACGCCGGTGATCCCGTCCAGGATGAAGGTACGTTCGATGACCCCGTCCGATGAGGTCTCAGAGGTGAAATGCATGGTGTTGCCTTTCGGGATTGCCTTGCTCAGGCGCTCCCGGCGACACCTACGACGATCGCCGAACCGTGAACACGAGTGGGAGCACCCACATGGTTGTTGCGTTCATGGGGTCTCACCTCCTCGCGTGATGTCACGGTCTCGCGCACGCTATCAACCTCGACCGAACCCGGTCCAACCTTTTTCGTACCCGCCGACCCAGCCGTATGCGCTTCGTGCTCGACCGCTTGCGCGGCAGTGACCGGGACGTCCCGCTAGCGGCGGGACGTCCGGCCCACAGCAACATGGGGCGGCGTGGCTGCTCCCGCGATGCTGCTGATCGCAGCAGGCATGCGCTTCTGGTGGGTCTGCAGTACATCGCGGTCAGCGGGGACGACTGACCGCGATGCCGGGATCGCCTCTGGCGCCAGCGCTCCGAGGACCAGGCCGGAGGAGCAGCCGGGGTGGCCATCTAGGGACGGTTTGTCCGCTCATGACGCCCGGTGTTGGGGTTGGGCCGGAGCCCGGCGAGGATGAGGTCGATGACGCGTTCGGCGACATCGGGGGTGTGGCTCTGTACGGCCTGGCAGCGCCAGGAATTGGGCTTCCGCGTCGGGGGCGATCCGGTCGAGGTCGATGCCGTCGCCGGCGATGACCTGGTTCAGCCCTTGGTCGGCCGCGGCCCAGTCCACGGCCATGGCCCGGATGAAACCGAACAGGGCTGCACCGGGTTCACCGGTGTCGAGCAGAGTGCGTCCAGCAGTTGCGACCTGCTGGAGGCGATGTTGGATGACGGCCGAGAACAGAGCGTTTTTAGTGGGGAAGTGCCGGTAGACGGTGCCGGCTCCGACGCCTGCGCGGCGGGCGATCTCGTCGATGGGCACGGACAGCCCCTCGGCGGCGAAGGTCGCGTACGCCGTTTCGAGTACCAGTTCCCGGTTGCGGGCCGCGTCGGCGCGTAGCGGTTTGGCGGTCTCGGCCATCGGGGCACCTCCTGTGCGCTATCCCACCAGCAAACGGGGCGTGCGTTCCGTATAGTGAGCGCCGCCGGGCAGGACACGATCGCGGTGGCCGCCCACCCGGGCGGGGCGAACACCGAGCTGGGCCGCCACCTGCCGGCGGTGATCCGGGTGCCGGCCATGCGGCTGATGTCCCAGTCGGCGCAGATGGGCGCGCTGGCCACCCTGCGTGCCGCGACCGACCCCGAGGTGCGGGGCGGGCAGTACTACGGGCCCGGCGGCCCCGGCGGGATCCAGGGCCACCCCGAACGTGTCGAATCGAGCAAGCAGTCCCACGACGCCGACCTGCAACGCCGGCTGTGGCAGGTCTCCGAAGAGCTGACCGGAATCACCTATCCCATCGACTGACCGTCCGATCACGACACCGAACAGGAAACTCAGTGCGCATCATCGTCTTCGGCGCCACCGGCATGGTGGGTCAAGGAGTTCTGGAGGCATGCCTGCGCGAGGACGCAGTCACCGAGGTCCTCGTGATCGGCCGTACGCCGACCGGCCGCACTCATCCGAAACTCCGCGAGATCGGCCACACGGATTTCACCGACTTCACACCCATCCGGTCCCGGCTGGCCGGCTACGACGCCTGCTTCTTCTGTCTGGGAACCTCGGCGCTGGGCATGGGCGAAACCGACTACCGCGCAATCACCCACGATGTCACCCTCGCCGTCGCCCGCACGCTGGCGGCCAATCCCGGGCTTACGTTCTGCTACGTCTCCGGCGCCGGCACCGACGGCACAGGCGCCTCCCGCATGATGTGGGCCCGGGTCAAAGGCGAGGTCGAGAACACCCTGCTGGAACTCACCCCACGGGCATACATGTTCCGGCCGGCGTTCATCCTGCCGCTGCCCGGCACCAAAGCGAAGACCAGAAGTTATGTCCTGCTGTACCGGGTCGTGACACCGCTGGCCCCGCTGCTGCGGCGGGTCGCGCCACGATATGTCACCTCCAGCCTGCGCCACGGCGAAGCCATGCTCGAGACCACCCGAGCCGCCGCATCGCATCGAATCCTGGAAACCGCCGACA